>JACRIZ010000059.1 GCA_016235765.1 Rhodocyclales bacterium
GGCTTCCGGCGCATCACCTTCTTCCCGGACCGGCCGGACGTGATGGCGCGCTACACCTGCACGGTCGAGGCCGACGCGCAGCGCTTTCCGCAACTGCTCTCGAACGGCAACCTGATCGCCACCGGCCAGGGCGAAGCCGGCCGGCACTGGGCGAAGTGGCAGGACCCGTTCGCCAAACCCAGTTATCTCTTCGCGCTGGTCGCGGCCAAACTCGATGTGCTCGAAGACCGCTTCACGACCCGATCCGGACGCCAGGTGCGCTGCGCCGTGTATGTCGAGCCGGGCAGGCTCGACCAGTGCGGCCACGCCATGGCGGCGCTGAAGAAGGCGATGAAGTGGGACGAGGAACGCTTCGGTTTGGAGCTGGACCTCGACACCTACATGATCGTCGCGGTCGGCGACTTCAACATGGGCGCGATGGAGAACAAGGGCCTCAACATCTTCAACACCAAGTACGTGCTGGCCCGCCCCGACACGGCGACCGACGCCGACTACCAGGGCATCGACCGCGTCGTCGCGCACGAGTATTTCCACAACTGGACCGGCAACCGCGTCACCTGCCGCGACTGGTTCCAGCTTTCGCTGAAGGAAGGGCTGACGGTCTATCGCGACGAGCAGTTCGGCGAGGATGTGCACTCGCGCGCGGTGACGCGCATCCAGGACGTGCGCGGGCTGCGCGCCGGGCAGTTCCCCGAGGATGCCGGCCCGATGGCGCATCCGATCCGCCCGGCCTCCTATGCCGAGATCAACAACTTCTACACCGCCACGGTGTACCAGAAGGGCGCCCAGGTCATCCGCATGATCGAGACCCTGGTCGGCCGCGACGGGTTCCGCGCCGGCATGGACCTTTACTTCCGGCGTCACGACGGCCAGGCGGTGACCTGCGAGGACTTCGTGCAGGCGATGCAGGATGCCTCGGGAGTGGACCTCACGCAGTTCCGCCGCTGGTATTCGCGCGCCGGCACGCCGCGCCTGAAGGCCACGGGTAGCTACGACGCCGCGGCACGCCGCTACACGCTGACCCTGACGCAAAGCCTGGCGCCGACCGCCTACGAGGCGCGGCTGGCGGAAGCCGGCATCGCCGGCGACGACGGTCCCCTGCACATCCCCGTCGCCGTCGGTCTGGTGCTGCCCGACGGCAGCGACGCCGTGCCGACCACCGTGCTGTCGCTCACCGACGCGACGCAAACCTTCCACTTCGACGACATCGCCGCGGCGCCGGTCGCCTCGCTGCTGCGCGGCTATTCGGCGCCGGTGCACCTCGACTTCGAGCAGGGCGACGACGAACTGGCGCACCTGATGGCGCACGACAGCGACCCCTTCAACCGCTGGGAAGCCGGCCAGCGGCTGGCGACCCGCGCCCTGCTCGCCGGCATTGCCGCCGGCGGCGAAGGCGTCGACTGGATTCCGCCCGCGCTGGTCGCCGCCTGCGCCCGCATCCTCGCCGACGCCTCGGCGCAGCGCATCGACGCGGGCTTCGCCGCCGAGGCACTGGTCTTGCCGCCCGAACAGGTGCTGGCCGAGGAAGTCGCCGCGCTGGGCCAGACGATCGATCCGGATGCCATCCATGGCGCGCGGCAGCAGTTGCGCCGCCACCTCGCCAGTTCGCTCTCTGCTGCCTTCGACGCGCTCTGGCAGGCGCTGGCGCCGACCGGACCCTACGCGCCCGAGGGCGAACAGGTCGGCCGGCGCGCCTTGCGCAACACCTGCCTTGCCTATCTTGCCGAGGCCGACGAGCAGGCGGTACTGCCGCGCCTGATGGCGCAGTTCGAGCGGGGTGGCAACATGACCGATGTCGGCGCCGCGCTGGGCATACTCGCCAACCTGGACCTGCCCGAGCGGCAGATCGCCCTCGATGCCTTCTACGCCAAATGGAAGGACGAGGCGCTGGTCGTCGACAAGTGGCTCAACGTGCAGGCCACCTCGCGGCTCGACGGCACCACGGCGCGCGTGCGCGCCCTGATGAAGCACCCGGCCTTCGACCTGAAGAATCCGAACAAGGTCTATGCCCTGGTGCGCGCCTTCTGCGCCGCCAACCCGCGCTACTTCCACGCCGCCGACGGCAGCGGCTACACGCTCGCCGCCGATGTCATCGTCGAGTTGCAGGCCGGCAATCCGCAAGTCGCCTCGCGCATTGCCCGCGCCTTCGACCGCTGGCGCCAATTCGACGCGGGCCGCCAGGCCCACGCCCGCGCGGCGCTGGAGCGCATCCGCGACCAGCCCGGCCTGGCGCGCGACGTCGCGGAAGTGGTGGGCAACGCGCTGCGGTAGGCCGGCTAATCTCCTCGCTTCGCCACGGCGACCAGCGCCGGCCACTGGTGCAGCAGCAGGCCGGCGGTGATGAGGCCGGCACCCAGCCAGACGCGCGGGCCGATTTCCTCGCCATTCAGCACCTGCCCGAGCAGCAGCGCGAGGACCGGCGTGACCAGGGTGATCAAGGCGACGCGGCCGGCTTCGAGGTGGCGGATGACGTAGTAGTAGAGCGCGAAGCCGAGCACGGAGCCGAAGATGCCGAGATAGGCGATGGCGGCTTCGGTGCGCACGGGCAGGTCGGCGGGCACGCTGCCTTCGGTGAACCACCAGACCAGGCCGAACAGGGGCAGGGAGACGGCCAGCGTGCCGGCGGTGGTGGCGAGCGCGTGGCTGTCGTCGTCGATGCGCTTGAGCCAGACCAGGCTGGCCGAGTAGAAGAAGACGGCGAGTACCAGCGCGGCGAGGCCAGCGCCGGCCTGCGCGTCGCCGGCGCTTTCGCCATGGGCGAAGATGGTGGCCAGCCCGGCGACCCCCAGGACCATGCCGATGACACGCAGCGCCGTCAGCGCCCGCTCGCGCAGCCAGAGCGCGGCCAGCACGCTGGTCATCAGCGGCGTCAGGCCGAACAGGACGGAGATGAGCCCGGAATGGATGTGGCGCGCGCCCCAGTAGGTGAGGGTCATGGCGCCGAAGGTGCCCAGACCGCCGGCGAGGTAGCTGCGCCGGGCCCTGGCGTGCAGCGGCAGGCCGATGCGCCAGGCACTGAGCAGCAGCGCGGCGAGCGCTGCGCCGACCAGCATGCGGGCGAAGACGGCGAAGGCGAAGCCCGCGCCTTGCGTGCTCCACTGGATGGCGAGCGGGGTGGTGGACCAGATGAGGATGATGCCGAGATAGGCGGCGGGGACGGACATGGCGACTCCTGAGAACAAGCCGCCCGGTAGGGCGGCAAACAAAAAGGCCGCGCAACTTTTGGCTGCGCGGCCCGGACGATTCTGGGTAGGGATGTCTATCGATTCATCGTCGTTCCGGCCGCGCCTGCCATTTGCAGCGCATGACGCGCCACAGTCGCGAAACACGCGAGGCGCGGCGGACGGTCAGGGCGGCGGGGATGGAATCGAAATGCATGGGGCGATTGTGCCGGGTATGGCGGGGGGATGTCAAATGATTGCCAACCGTCCTCGGCTACAGGAAGTCGTCGCGCCAGTCGCGCTTCTTGCCGGGCGCCGGCACTTCCTGTTCGAGCCAGGCAACGGCGGCCAGCTCGTCGGTGAACATCCTGGTCACGTAACCGGCATTGTAGAAAGCCGTGTTGATGAAATCATGGGACTTGTCGTCCGGCCGGACCAGGAATGCCGAGCGGGAACTCATCGGAAATCCGAAATTCGTGATCTCCTTGTGCGCGAATTCATAGTTATCGACCACCGACTGCACGTTCGGCGAGTCGCGCAGGTCGAACAGGAACCTGTCGATGTTCTTCTCCGCTCCGGCCCTGACCGCATCGGTGCCGCAACGAACGCCGACGGCGCTCGTCATCGGCACCAGCACCTTGATCAGGATGTATCGAGCGCTGGCGGCAGGGGATATTTGGTAATCCATACTCCAGCTTCCGAACCCGGGCAACGCCACCAGCATATACGAGTGGCGGGAGAATGTCTGCTTTCGGACCATGGCCGCGGGGCTGCGGATGCCCGTGATGTCTGCAGGGACATGAGGTGCTGACCATTTGTCAGGTTGAGGGGGTCAGACCAGACCCATGTCGCGCGCTACCAGCGCCGCCTCGGCGCGCGAGCAGACGTCGAGCTTGCGGTAGATGTCCTTGACATACCCGACGACGGTATGCGACGAAAGTCCCAGCAGGCGGGCGCATTCGCTTTGCGTCATGCCCTTGGCGATCAGGCGCAGCACCTCGACCTCGCGATCGGTGAGTTGCGGCCGGGCGACAGGCGCCGGCTCGGCGGGCTGGAAGAAACCGAGCATGCGCCGCGCGATGGCCGGCGACAGCGGCGGGTGGCCGCCGGCAATGCCCTGCAGGGCCTGAACGATGACGTGCACCGGCTGGTCCTTGAGCAGGTAGCCGCCGGCACCGGCACGCAGGGCCGGAAAGACGTGGGCATCGTCATCGTAGATGCTGGAGACGACGATCAGCGTGTCGGGGCGCGCCTGCTTCAGCGCCTCGATGAAATCGACGCCCGAACCATCGGGCAGGCCGAGGTCGATGAGGGCGATGTCGGCATCGATTCCCGCGGCGAGCTGCTCGCGCGCCTCGGCCAGGCTGTAGGCGCTGGCGATGGCGATTCCCGGGAAGGCCTGGCCCAGCGCCCGGCTCAGCCAGGCCTGGGATTCGGGCAGGTCTTCGAGGATAAAGGCACGCTGGAACGGTTCGAACATGGTGCGATGCTAACCCGGGACGGCGGCGAACGAGAAATGCCCACGGGGCAACCCGTGGGCATGCGTCGGAACTACGGCATCTCTCAGTACGGCGTGAAGCCCACGCCACCGTCGATCTCGCAGGTGCCGGGGCAGGTGAAGACGATCGGATGCATAGGCGTATGGGTGAAGCTCGCCTGGCCTGCACTACGGTCGAACGAAACACCGACGCTGGCGCAAGTCGGGGTATTGGCGTCGACCCCGGCTGCGTCGAGTGCGCAGGCGTTGTAGGGCGAGACGCCGATGGAGAACCCTGCGGCGCCCACACCGATGCCCAGCGTGTGGGTTCCCTGGTAGTCGTAGAGCGTGAGCGTCACGCCAGCCTCGGTGATGGTGATGATCTTGCCGGGCTGGTTGGGGAAAGGCGCGTAGCTCACGCTGGCGGCGCTGGTAATGCTCCTGCCGCCCGGAATGGACAGCGGACCA
>JACRIZ010000060.1 GCA_016235765.1 Rhodocyclales bacterium
CGACGTCGATGCGCTCGGTGTCGACCTATTGACGCTGGCCGGCCACAAGTTCTACGCGCCCAAGGGCATCGGCGCACTCTACGTGCGGCGTGGCACACCGATCGCGCCGATCCAGTTCGGCGCCGAGCAGGAACGCGGCCTTCGGCCGGGCACCGAGAACGTGCCGCACATCGTCGGCTTCGGGGCCGCCGCGCGTCTTGCCCGCGAATGCCTGCCGCAGACGACCGAAAAACTCGCCGCGCTACGCGACGAATTGCACCGCCGATTGGTGGCCGCCGTGCCCGGGTTGCTGCTCAATGGCCACCCGGAATACCGGCTGCCAAACACGTTGCACGTCTCCTTTCCCGGCGTTTCCGGCCGCGACCTGCTGCTGGCCTGCGCCGACACTGTGGCCGCCTCGGTCGGCTCCGCCTGTCACGCCCACGGCGATGCGGTGAGCGGCGTGCTCGCGGCGATGGGCTGCGATGCCACCAGGGCGCGTGGCGCCGTGCGGCTGTCGGTCGGTCGATACACCACTGAAGTTGAAGTCGAGGCCGCCGCGGGCGCGCTGATCAACGCCTGGCAGAGCCTGACAAACCAAGCACTCGCCGTTCCCGCGGCGGCCGACAACGAGGAGAGAATTCAATGAACTTCGCCCAATTCGTCATGGCCAACGAGATGGTCATCCGGCTCGGCTTCTTTCTGGGCGTGTTCGCCTTGATCGGCACCTGGGAGGTCCTGGCACCGCGCCGCGCGCTGACCGTTGCCAAGGCCCTGCGCTGGGCCAGCAACCTCGGTCTGGTGGCCCTCGACACGGTGGTGCTGCGGCTGCTGTTCCCGCTCGCCGGCGCGGGCATGGCCGTCTTCTGCGCCGAGCGCGGCTGGGGCCTGCTCAATCACTTCGCGGTGCCCTGGCTGCTGGCCGTGCCGCTGGCCGTGCCGCTGGCCGTGATCGCCATGGATTTCGTCATCTGGCTGCAGCACGTCATGGTCCACGCCGTGCCGGCCCTGTGGCGGCTGCACCGGGTGCATCATGCCGATCCCGATTACGACGTGACCACGGGGGCCCGCTTCCACCCCATCGAGATCATCCTGTCGATGCTCATCAAGTTCGCCACCATCGTCGTGCTGGGCGCGCCGCCGGAGGCCGTGGTGATCTTCGAAGTGCTGCTCAACGCCACCGCCATGTTCAACCACGGCAACATCGGCCTGCCGGCGGCGCTCGACCGCTGGCTGCGCTGGCTGGTGGTGACGCCGGACATGCACCGGGTGCACCACTCGATCGAGGACGACGAGACCAATTCCAACTTCGGCTTCAACCTGCCCTGGTGGGACCGCCTGTTCGGCACCTATCGCGAGCAGCCGCGCGCGGGCCAGGTCGGCATGACCATCGGCATCCACGACCACCGCGACCCGCGCGAAGTCGCGTGCCTGGACGGCATGCTGCTGCTGCCTTTCCGCGGCGAGATCGAGGACTACGCAATCAACCGGCGCAGCTTTTCCGAGGAGGGCGGACGATGAACAGGCCCTTCCTGCGCGGATTGCTGGCGACAATCGTGCTGGTCGCGGTCGCTCCGGTCGACGCCCACGCCGAGTATCAGCCGAAGGCCGAACGCGTGGTCGACAAGGTCTACACCATCGTCGGCCCGCTCGGCCAGCGCAGCAAGGAAAACGACGGCCTCAATGCCAACTTCGGATTCGTTGTCACGCCGAAGGGCGTAATCCTCATCGACTCGGGCGCCAGCCGCCTGGGCGCAGAGAAGATCGAACGCGCGATCCGGGCCGTTACCGACCAGCCGGTGCGCTGGGTGGTCAACACCGGCAGCCAGGACCACCGCTGGCTCGGCAACGAGCACTTCGCCAGCCGCGGCGCCGAAGTCATTGCCCTGCGCCGAACCGTTGCCACACAGACAGAGAACGCCGCGCGGCAAATGCAGGGACTGGAGCGCTTCCTCGGCGAGCGTCTGGCCGGCACTCGCCCGCTGTCGGCAGGCAAGCCGATCGATGGCGACGCGGCCACGCTCGAACTCGGCGGCGAAACGCTGCGCCTCCACTACACGGACGCGCATTTTCCCGGCGATGCCATGATCCATCTGCCGAAGCACGCCGTCGTTTTCACCGGCGACCTGGTCTATATCGACCGGATTCTGGGCGTGATGCCCGAATCCAGCATCGCCAAGGGCCGGCAGGCGTTTCGCGCCATGGCCGCGCTTGCCCCCGCGCACATCGTGCCCGGTCACGGCCGCGTCTGCGACCTGGCCAGGGCAACACGCGACACCGGCGACTACTACGACTTCCTGGCCGACACGATAGGCGCGGCGGCCAAGGAAATGGAATCGATGGACGAGGTGCTGACACGCTACGCCGACGCGCCTGCCTTCCGCCATCTGGAGAATTTCGACAACCTGCACCGCGCCAACATGAACCGCGCCTTCACCGAGTTCGAGGCACAATAGCGGACCACGCCCCCGCCAACAATGCCATGAGCGAATACATATTCTTCGAAGATGCCCTGCGCGACCGATTCCTGTCGTTCGTCGCCGGGCACTGCGTCCAGGCCGAGATTCGGCCGGACCGGATCGCCGGGTTCGTGGTAACGCTATCCGAGAACCTGCCCGACGACCTGGAGGACATCTTGGAGGCGGAGTACGGCCGCTTGATGGATGAACAGCAGGAACTGGTCGAGGCCGAGGATGGCGAGGATCGCACCTTATTGGGCGTCGACATCACGCTGCCGGACGGCCGTCCCTGCACGGTGCGCCTGCCGCCGGACTTTGCGCGGCGCCTGTGCAATCACTTCAGCGGCGAGGAAATTCAGGCGATGGTCGCCACCATCGCCCGGGAAATCCTCGACCCCTCGACCGGGCCGCTCTGCCGCGAACGCTGAGGCCGTTCAGTTCACTTTGACGGCCTGAATGTCCGCCTTGGCGCCGATACCCAGCGTCTTGACGTAGGACACATGGTGGCCACGGGTGGTGATGTTGTCGTCGTGGGTGGCAAAGCCCACGTTGTACACGCCGCCGACCTTGAGCGCCTTGTCGTCGCTGTTGACCAGACCCAGCGGCCTGATGATCACCACGGTCCACATACCGTCCTTCCAGGTGGCGATGGCATTGTTGTCGGCGGCTGAACCCATGGCATCGGCCCGGCTGGTGACATAGTCGGGAATCATGTCGCCGGCCTTCCAGCCCGCATTCGGATCGAACGGCACGGCGTTCTGCTCGCGGATCAGGAAGTGATCGCCCTTGCGCAGTTGCTCGGCGGTAATCGACTTGTAACCGACCTTCTTCTCGTCCCACATGTACTTCGGCTGATGGGTAGCCCTGTCGGCGTTGCCGCTGAACATGTCCTTGCCGGCATCCGCGAGGCGGAAGTCGAGCACGTAGCCGTCATCGGCCATGCCCACAGGATAACTGCGATGGGCGCGCCACTGGATGAGGTCAACGAACCCACCGGCCTCCTTGATTCGCGCAATCTCCTCGACCGACTTGCCGGTCTTCCAGTCCGATGGATTGGTGCGGCTCTCGGGCAGATACTTGCGCACATCGTTCTTCTTGATCGCCTTGAGCAGCGGATTGGCGGCGACCTCTTCCTTGGTGAACTGCCGGGCCATGTCGCGTGAACCGTCGTGACAGGTCAGCCAGCAACCCTGATTGGCAAAGCCGGGGACCTTGCCGTCGTCGATCATGATCGACATGCGGTCCTCGTAAATGCCGGGCTGGACACCGTCCTGCACCACTTTGTCCAGTTTCGGATAGCCGTACACCTTCCACTCCTTGCCATCGAAGCGCAGGTACTGGTGTTCGGTGCCGCCGAAGCTGTTCTGGGTCTTCCACTGGAAGCGGAAGTAGGCGTTCTTGTCGTCGTAGGCCGCCTGGACGTTCAGGTCTATGTGGCCGACCTTGCCTTTCACGGGCGTCGGCTCCAGCGCATGCCCGCCGACGATCTTGCCGCCCTGGGTCTGCTCCTCGGTGGCATCGTCATGGCAGGAGGTACAAGCGTCGCCGCGCTGCACTTCCTTCCATGCCCCCTTGTGGCCTTCACTGCGCAGCCACTCGTACGAGGACTGCCCCGGGTAGAACAAGGTCAGCTTCGTGGCGGGAACCTTGTCCCAATTGATGGCCTGCGGACCGCTGGTCATCGACATGCAGCCGGCGATCGCTGCCACTGATACAACCACGGGAATGGCGAGTCTCTTCATTTTGTCTTCCTCCTGTTTTCGTTGTATTACCAACGAATACTGGCACAGGCGGAGCACAAATACCACGTGTCGCAGCGGGCCATTACCCATTGAAACACAGTGGGATTTTCAGCGCTCCGGCTCGCCGAGCACGCCGAATTCGACCGGCGTCTTGACGTAGAAGAGGTGCACGCCTTCCAGCTTCAGCCGCTCGAACAGGCGTTCAGTCTCGTCGGCGGTCGCCGCCATCACCACCTCTTGCGGCTGGTCGGCCAGTTCGAAGAAGCGCGCGGAATGCAGGCGGCCATGCTGGCCGAAGCCCTCGCCGCCGCCAATCAGGGTCGCCCCGCGCAGCCCCAGTTCCTGCGCCAGATGCACCAGCCAGTCGGCCAGCGGCTTGCCTTTGTGACGATGGTCCTGCCGGGTGAAGAAGGTGATCTGATAGCCCTGCATGACGATCCTCCTCAAGCGACTTTCAGCAACTGCCAGGTGCCTAGACCCGCCAGCGTGGCGAGCAAGGAGCCGATAACATGGATGCTCACGGCACCCATGGCCATGGCCAGACGGCCTTCCTGCAGCAGGGTGACCACTTCGGCGGAAAAGGTGGAGAAGGTGGTGAGCCCGCCGCAGAAGCCGGTGATGATCAGCAGCCGCCATTCGGGCGCGATGTCGCTGGCCTGCGCGAAGTAGGCGATGGCCAGCCCGACGAGATAGCCGCCGACGATGTTGGCGGCCAGCGTGCCGGGCGGAATGGCCGGGAAGAAGCTGTTGAGCCTGGCGCCGAGTTGCCAGCGCAACAGCGCGCCCGCGGCAGCGCCGACGGAAATCGCGACTACCGGTTGCCACATGCCCGCGCGTTGCTCCCTGAAAGTCAGCCGTACCCCATGCGGGGCATTTCATGGCGATACGCCACCTGGAGCAGGCATTCTACAGACCGGGCCGCGCTACTGCTTCTCCAGCGTCAGTTCGAGTTCCGTCGTTTCGCCGGGCCGGATCGAGACCTTTTCCGTCACCGACCGATAGCCGCCCAGCTTGAAGCTGAAGGTCGCGATGCCGGCGGGCAATTCCACCCGGAGCGGGGCCAAGCCGTAGTAGACGTCGCCGACATAGACGCGGGCGCGCGGCGGCACGGTCTGCACGGAAAAGTGGCCGACGGCAGCAGATGGCTTGACCGGTGCCGCAGGCACCGGCGCCGAAACCGGCACGGGGGCCTGCAAGGTCGTCACGCCGGGCACCGCCGACAACCGCGCGGCCGCGGCGGACTCGACGCTGTCCGGATAGATTTTCAGCAGCCCCTCGCGCAGGGCCGCGCTCAGGCGGTTTGCATAGCTGGCGACGCCCTCCTCCAGGTAGGCCGTGATCGAAGCCTTGCTGTTGCCGCTGACGCCGGCGTACCGATCATCCTGTTCCGCGATCGCGCCAGCCCAGATGACCTGGCCCGACTGCGCCTCCCGCAGCGTGATCTCGACCGCGATGTGGCGCTCGTCGCGCCCCGCGACGTCGAGCGAGAACGCCTTGACCGCGCCCTCCACCGTGAAGTCGGCCGCGCTGCCCGGACCGACCAGTTGAACGCCGTCGGCGGCGAGTTGCGCGCGCGTCACCTCGCTCAGCAGCGACTCGACGCTGCGATCGAGCAGCAGTTCGGTGCCGAACATGTCGCGCACAGTCGCCTTGATACTGCCGATCCTGCGGCTTCCGGCTCCGCGCCGCGCGTCGCTGAAGTCGGCGACCCGTGCCCGCAATGGCTGGCCGGAGCGCTGCAAGGGGCGCGCGGCAGCATGCGCCGACGGATCGACATGCAGTGCCGAAGAACTCGCGGCGCCGCCGAAGGGCAATCCGCCACAGGCAGCGAGCACGCCCGCCGCCAACGCTGCCGCCACGATGCCGGCTCTCATTTCCTTTGCTCCTTGGCGGGTGTCACCGTTCGATAGTCGGGCAGGCGCGAAAGGTAGTCGGCCACGGCCTCCAGGTCGGCAGGCGTGAACCTGGCGATGGCCTTGACCATGTCAGGATGCGAATTGCCACGCGTGCCGTCCTGGATGTGCTTCATCTCGCGCAGCAGGTAGCCGTAGTGCTGGGCCGCAACCACCGGAAAGATCTCGGCGGCATTGCCATCGCCATGACGGCCGTGACATTTGATGCAATCGTTGCCTTCGTAGAGCTGCTTGCCCCGGGCCGTCAGGTCGTCCGGCCCCTTGCCGTTCTCGCGCGTCGATTCCACCGCCTCGAGGTAGGCGGCGATGTCGGCGATCTCCTGCACCGACACTGCATGCTCCGAGGCGAACGGATCCATCTTCGGATTGATGCGTATGCCGGCGCGCACCTCGGTCACCTGCTTGATGATCACGCTGGCGTGCTGGCCCGACAGACGCGGATAAGTGCCGTCGCGCACACCGCCTCCGTCGCCGCGATGGCAGCCGCGACACGCGCGAAAGGCCTCCATGCCGCGTACCGGATCGGCGCTCGCCCGCATGGCCTCCGCCCGCTCGCGCAACATCTTGCCCCAAACGTAGTCCTTGCTGCCGTAGCCGCTCGGGCTGCGCGCCTCGTCCGCCGCATCGGCAGCGGCCTCCTGCGCAGTGATCGCCAGCACGGCCATGAATACCGCAAGCACGGGTCTCATTCTTCCGACTCCTTCAAGGTTGCCACGTATTCCGCCACGGCGTGGATCTCCCTCTCGTTCATCCGCTTGGCAACCGCCTGCATGACCGCCTTGCCGTCATTGGCGCGCAGCCCGTTCTTGAAGTTCGTCAGTTGCTGCACGACATAGGCCGTATGCTGGCCGGTAATGCGCGGGTACTTGTCGGTGCCGCTGCCGTCCTCATTATGGCAGCCGGAACAGGCGGGCACGGCGTTGCCGACGATGCCCTCGTCGAAGATTTCCTTGCCCAGCAGGGCCAGCTTGGCATCCGCCGCGCCGGCGCCCGGCGCCGGCTTCTGCTTGCTGAAATGCGCTGCCAGCGGCTTGAACTCCTGCTCGTGGAGGCCGGCGACGATGCCGGCCATGATCGGGCTCTGGCGGCTGCCGCTCTTGAAGTCGGCCAGTTGGCGGGCCAGGTAGCCGGCATCGAGGCCGGCCAGCCGGGGATTCTCGGCGATCGTGCTGTTGCCGTCGGCGTTATGGCAGGCGGCACACACCTGCAGGCGCTCTGCCAGCGGCGGGACCTCCTGTGCGTGTACCGGCAGCACCGTGGCGGCCAGCAGCAGGGCGGCGCAGTGATGACTGAACGTCATGTCGACCTCGTATGGCTAGTGGGATCTGCCTGTCGGCCCGCGGGCCATCGACTCGCGGGCCGCCCGCTGGCTAGAAACCGGCCGACAGCATCAAAGTGGTCAGCGCAGTGCCGGGCGTCTCCGAGCCGGCGTAGCGGCCGAGGTTGGCCGCGCCGCCCTTGCTGCGCGAGGTGTACTGCGCCTGCAACTGAACGTTCTGGGCGATCTGGTAGGTGCCGCCCAGCGTCCAGGCATTGTCCTCCGGCTTGTCTGCAGCGCTGCCGGTATTCGCCCAGCGGTAACCGAGTTGGACCGTTGCCTTGCCGGGCAGGAAGCCCAGTTCGCCGAGGATGGTCGTTGCCTTCTCGTCGTTCGGATTGCCGTTGAACAGGTTCGGCGTCGCCGAGCCCACGGACGTCCCGGCCGCATTGGCGTGCGTCAGGTAGACGCCAAGCGGAAGGGTCCCGAGCGCGCCCTGCGCCTGGAAGTCGATCGCCCACGCCTTCGTTTCGTTGATGGCGCCGCCGGTCGCTTCCTTCGCCGTACCGCTCCAGGATTGCACGCCCGCGCCGAGTTCCCAGTCGCCAATGCTCGGCGTATAGGCGACCCGCAAGTAGTTGGAACTGATCTTCTGGCCGCTGGCGTCGCCCGCGTGGTTAGGCGTCCACCGCGACAGGTTCACGAAGAACTGGGGATGGTAGAGCACGAAGGCGGCACCCGTCGCCGGCGTCGCCGTACCGATGTACTGCTGTGCCGACGTCTCGCTGCGGTGCTCGTTGACCCGGACATTGCGCACGGCGCCGGTATTGAGAAGCTCGAATCCATAGGCGGCCCCCAGCGCGTCGGTGGTGTAGGGCACCACACCGGCCTTGATTTCTTCGCCCACCTTGTACATGGCCGGCATCTTGAAGCCGGCCAGGAACGGGGCGGTATTGTCGGCCAGTTGGCCTTCGAGCATGAAGCCGATGTTGTCCGTGACCCGCCCGCCGAACAGCAGGGCGAACTCGTCCGGCACCTGCCAGTCGCCGCTGGCCGCCGTCGCCGTACCGGCGGTGTCCTTGCCGTTGGTGTCCTGGTAGCGGAACTTGAAGAACAGGCTCGCGTTGAGTATCGAGGGCAGGGAAAGGTCGCTGCCCTTGAGCAGCGGCTGCTTGCCCATGTCGGTGAAGCCGCCGGCCTTGAAGTCCTGGCCATAGGAATTGAGCGCCGGGTAGTGCTGGAAGTGGCAGGTCGAGCAGGCCTTGCCGGTTTGGCGGGCGAATGCGGGCACGGCCTGGCTGGGCGTCGCGACGATGGCCGCAATGACGAATGCGGCGCAGAACGAGATGCTGCGGATGATCCTGTGCATGGTGTCTTCCTCCTCTGGTTTCCTGGATGCCCGCCGAGTCCCTCTTCTCATCCGCCTGCCGGACGGCCTGCGCGGGATGGGTCAAGCACGCGAACCCAGTGTGGGTTCATGGGCCCTGGCCGGCAATGGTGGTTTCCCCCCAATTGCATGGGTCCGGCAGGCCGACGGCATTCAGACCTTGGTCCCGACCAGCCGCGACCTCGGGTGATAGTATTCAGCCAGCCAGACTTCCGGAGCAGCCGGTCGAGATGCACGCCTTGGTCGACAAATATGGTTTCCAGCGCATCAGCCTGCCGCGCCAGTTCGCGCTGGTGACCGCCGCCATCCTGATCGTCTGCATGGCCATCTTCGGGACCTGGGTCGGCCACCAGATCGAACGCAATGCGGTGAATCGCGCCGCCGCGACCACGGCCTTCTACGTCGAAAGCATCCTCGCGGCCGAACTGCACGACTGGTCGCGCACCGGCGACCTTGGTCCGGCCCTGCGCCATTCGCTCGACGACATCTTCGTCGCGGGTCCCCTGCACAACAACGTGGTCAGCTTCAAGCTCTGGGGTCCCGATGGCAGCATTGTCTACAGCACCATCCCGGCACGCGAGGGACGTCGCTACCCGGTTTCCGAACATCTGTCCGCCGCGCTGGCCGGCCAACTCCAGGCCGATGTCACCGACCTGGCCGCCGACGACGAACTGCTGGAGCGCAGCCACGGCGACCACCTGCTGGAGATCTACGTACCGGTGAAGAGTCCGGACGGCAGGGTGATTGCGGTCGCCGAGTTCTACCACCCGATGGAGAAGATCGAGCGCGAAGTCCGCAGCTCGCAGATACAAAGTTGGGCGCTGGTGGTCGGCGGCGCGGCGGCCATCTTCCTCCTCCTGTACGGACTCATGCAGCGCGCCAATCGCACCATCGTCGACCAGCAGCGCGGCCTGCGCGAGCAGCTCGCCGCGTTGCGCAGCACGCTGAAGGAAAACGACCTCATGCGCGAGCGGATCAGCACCGCCGGCGCGCACACGACGGCGCTCAACGAGCAATTGTTGCGGCGCCTGGCCGCCGACCTCCACGACGGGCCGGCCCAGGATCTCGCCTTCGCCTTGATGCGCTTCGACGAACTTGCCCCGAACGACGCCCCGGGCGAGATGGCGGCAATCCGGGCGGCACTGCGCAGTTCGCTCGACGAACTGCGCGGCATCTGCGCCGGCATGGGCGTTCCGGGCATTGCCGAGCTGTCAACGGCAGAGACCTTGCGCCGTGCCGTGCGCGACGTCGAGCGGCGCATGAACATGGCAGTCGCCACCGACATCGACGACTCGCTCGATGTCGCCCCGCTGGCGGTCAAGATTACGGCCTACCGCCTTATCCAGGAGTCGCTCACCAACTGCTGGCGCCATGCCCGGCATGACGGCATCTCGGTGAAGGCATGGCGCGCGCCGGACAGCAAACTGCTGTGCATCGAGGTAGCCGATCGCGGACCGGGGTTCGATGCAGCGACTGCGGTTGCATCGGGCCGCCTTGGCATTGCCTTCATGCGCGAGCGCGTGCGCCTGCTCGGCGGACACTTCGAGGTTGTCACCGGGCGCGGCATGGGCACGACCATCCGCGCCTGGATGCCCATGACGGACGAGGAGACCGCCCGTGGCTGAGCCGATCCGCGTCCTGCTGGCCGACGACCACCCGCTGTTTCGCGAAGGCGTCGCGCACACGCTGGCCAGCGATCCCGGCTTCCAGGTAGTCGCCGAGGCCGACAGCGGCGAAGCCGCCGTGGCGCTCGCTGCCGAACTGGCGCCGGAACTGGTGCTGCTGGACATCAACATGCCGGGCATCGGCGGCATCGCGGCGGCGGAACGGATCGCTGCCGCGATGCCGCACGTGCGCATCATGATGCTGACCGTCAATGACAACGACGACAGCCTGCTCGCCGCGCTCAAGGCCGGCGCCCACGGCTACGTCCTGAAGGGGGTTTCGTCGGCCGAGCTGCGCGCCATCGCGCGCCGCATCGCCGCCGGGGAAGCCTATGTGACGCCAACGCTGGCCGCCGAGATGCTGGCCGAATTCGCCCGCCCGCGTGCCACGGATGCGTTCTCCGACCTTAGCGCGCGCGAGGCGGAAGTGCTGGAACTGCTCAGCCGCGGCATGTCCAATCGCGAAATCGGCGACCAATTGCAGTTGGCCGAAAAGACCGTCAAGCACCACATGACCAACATCCTGCAGAAGTTGCAGGTGCGCAGCCGCACCGAGGCGGCCATCGTCGCACTGCGACGCAGCACGAAGGGCGCCGAGCGGCGATGATGCCGGCTTTCAGCATCGCCCGCCTGCCGCGCGTCGAGTTCGGCGCCGGCACCCTGCGCAGGCTGCCCGCCATCGCCGCCGGCTACGGCAAGCATCTCCTGCTCGTGACCGGCCAGCGCTCGTTCGTCGAATCGCCAGCGGGCGAATGGCTGCTCGGCGAACTGAATGTCCTGGGCTTCTCCTGGCAGCACCTGAAAGTCGGTGGCGAGCCGACGCCCGCTTTCGTCGACGCGGCAGTGGCCGACCTGCGACGCGACGGCATCGACGCGGTGGTCGGCATCGGCGGCGGTTCGGCGCTCGATGCCGCCAAGGCGATCGCCGGCCTGCTCAGGCCGGGCAATTCCGTTATCGACCATCTGGAGGGCGTCGGCCCGGAGCTGCCTTTTCGCGGTCCGGCGACCCCCTTCATCGCAGTGCCGACCACCGCCGGCACCGGCTCGGAGGCGACGAAGAACGCGGTGCTGTCGCTGCCTGGGCAGTACAAGAAATCCTTCCGCGACGACGCGCTGGTCGCGCAGTGGGCCATCGTCGATCCCGACTTGCTGGCCACCTGTCCGCCCGCGCTGATTGCCGCCGACGGCATGGACGCCTTCACGCAACTGCTGGAGTCCTTCATATCCACCCGCGCCAACCCGATGACCGACGCGCTGGCGCGCTCCGGCCTGGCCGCCGCCAGCGATGCGCTGCTGCCGCTGTACAGCCACCCGACACCGGCAGCCCGCGCCAAGATGGCCTACGCGTCGCTGGTCTCGGGCATCTGCCTGGCGCAGACGGGGCTCGGCGCCGTCCACGGCCTGGCCGCGCCGCTCGGCGCCTTCTTCCCGATTCCCCACGGCGTCGCCTGCGGCACGCTGCTCGCCGCCGCGACGCGGGTGAACCTCGCGGCACTGCGCGAGCGCGATCCCCACAGCGCAGCGTTGGCGAAGTACGACGAAGTGCGCCGCCTGCTCGGCGCCGACGATCTGGTGGCGATGCTGGCCGGCTGGATAGAACGTCTGGAGCTGCCGCGGCTGTCGAGGTGGCGTATCGCCGCGGCTAACTTTCCGCGCATCGTCGCCAATGCGCGCGGCTCGAGCATGAAGACCAATCCGGTCGAACTGAGCGACGCGGAAATCGCGCGCATCCTCGAGGAGCGACTCTGATGGCCATCCACCGCCGCCCGATCGGGGAGCGCATCGACTGGCTGTTCGACCTCGCCGCGCGCCACGGCGAGAACTTCCGCAGCCCCGAGGCCTGGCTGGCGCGCGAGCGCTACCTCGCCGAGCACCCGACCGCCATCGCCGTGCTCAAGTGCATGGACGGCCGCATCAACATTCCCGTCGCCACCAACACGCCGGCCGGCATCCTGATGCCCTTCCGCAACCTGGGCGGCATGTTCGACCTCGGCTGGCCGCACCTCGGCGAGGTGCTGGCCCATCACGTGCAGCGCATGGTTGGCAGCGGTCGCCGCGTGCTGTTCCTGATCACCTACCACTACTCGAAGGGCGACTCGGCGCGCGGCTGCGCCGGCTTCAACTACGATACCGACGCCGCGGCGCGACACGCCTACGAAATCCGCGCCC
The DNA here is from genome assembly GCA_016235765.1 of Rhodocyclales bacterium. Taxonomy (GTDB): domain Bacteria; phylum Pseudomonadota; class Gammaproteobacteria; order Burkholderiales; family Rhodocyclaceae; genus Fen-999. The sequence goes on from JACRIZ010000060.1 coordinate 12,572, forward strand.
AGATGGAACACATCTTCGGCAGCGCGCACGGCACCGTCTATCCGCTGGTGTGCGGCTTCGAAACCGACGAGGACGCGCTGATCCTGCACGGCAGCAACGGCGCCAGGCTGGACATGGGCGCGGTCGACGCGGCGGCGGCCGGCGCGTTGCCGCCGCGGCTGGCGGCGCTGCTGCCCGACATGCCCGAGCAGATGCGCGCCGACCTGCTGCCGCTGCTCTTCGGCAACCTCGCGCACATCGCCGAAGTGCGCACCCAGGTGCGCCAGCACGAGCGCGAACTCGACATCGAGCACCGCGAATGGATGATCTGCCTCGGCCGCGGCTTCGACTTCCTGCACACGCCCAACATCGCGCTGATCATCGGTCCGTACAGCCCGAATCTGGATGTGCCGATCCGCACCGCCGCCGGCATCATCGCCGCCAACATGGCCGCCGGCCGCATCCCCGACGACGGTTTCCTGCTGCTGGCCTCGGTGCCCTACGACGAGATCGGGGTCGACCGCGCCCGCGCGGAACTCAAGAGCCGCTTCCTGTCGAGCTTCGCGGCCGGCGTCATCCGCAGCGAATTCCCCGCCCTCGCCGACCGGATGACCATGCGGACCGCCGTGCTCGACTGGCGATCGCGCAATCTGGAAGGCATCGACGCCTAGATCAGCCGGATCGGCGACGCCAGCTCCGGTCGACGGCCGCGACAGCCGGCCAGGCTATCGGCGATCTTCGCCATGTCGGCCGTCTCGTCGCCGGACAAGTCGACGCTGGCCAGGAGACCGATGCGGTGCCGGCTCCAGTCGATGGTGCCGACCAGCACCGGCACCCCGGCTGCCCGCGCGATCCGGTAGAAGCCGGACTTCCAGCCCGGTCGCAGGCTGCGCGTGCCCTCCGGCGCGATGGCCAGAATGAAGCGTTCGTTGCGGCGGATCCCGGCGGCGATATTCTCGACGAAGCCGGCAGGCGCGCCACGATTGACCGGAATGCCGCCCAGTCGGCGCATCAGGCCGCCGAACGGGCGGCGAAAGAGCGTGTCCTTGCCCACCCAACGCGCACCGAGGCCAAGCGCCGTCGCCGCCAGGAGGCCGATCGGGAAATCCCAGTTGGAGGTGTGCGGATAGACGGCCAGCACCGCGCGCTGAGGCCGGTCCGGCACGTCGATACACTGCCAGCCGAGCAGGCGCAGGGCGAAACCGGCCAGGCGTTGGGCGAGGGGCATGTGCGTACGGACATTCGCGTCGTCGGTGCTCGGCATTAGAGCACGCCGGCGGACGAGCAAGTCCGGCCGCAGCTCGCGCCGAACTGTCTATCGGCTGCGCCGGGCTTCCGCGGCGTTGCTCGGCAGCAGTTCGAAGGCGAGAAACCGGGTCGCCTGCCGATGGCTGAAATTGTCGTCTGAAACGAGGATGAGACTGCGGTTGCCATTGGGGAGCCGCGGCCCCCAGGTCATGCCTTCGACATTGTCGACCGGGATGCCGAGCAGCTTCAGATTGATCAGCAGCGACTTGGCAAGGGGCTGGTATCGGCCCTCGCGCAGGTCCGACGCGTCGCTCACGTTGGTGCCGGAATCCAGGTCAACCAGGTAAAGCCGGACATCGTTGCCGACCGTCAGGGCGTACGAGCGCTCGAGGGCCAGCAAGCCGTGCTCGTCCAGGGCCAGCATCTCGACCAGGCCGTTCGTCTGGTACAGCAGGGGCAGGGAGGGCGGATTGGGCACCGGATCCGTCAGGTAGACATATTCGGCGACCGCTACGCGCCGGTCGAGATCGAACACCAGCACCCGGCAGGGGCTCCCCTGGCTGGCGTCGGCCTTCGGGCCGTCCTGGATCAGCGCGCTCTCGGTGGCAGCGATCAGGCGCGTGCCGCTCGGCGTCACCGCCAGGCTCTCGAAGGCAAGGTTGTCCCGGACGCCGCGGCCATGCGTGGGCAGGAAGTGTTCGGGTATGGGCAAGCTGTGGCGGAAGCCCCCCGCCAGGTCCATCTCGACCACGGCCGGCGGCACACCGTCGACCGCGCCCCCCTCGTCCGCCCGGTACAAGCGGTTGGCGCCCGGGGCCAATCGTATCGACTCGGGGTCGACGCCCCGCCTGGCGTATGGCTGACCCTGCTCGTTGCGCAGCACGGCCATGCCCGTGAACGAGAGGCCTTGGTGACCGGGATCGGCTCGGGTATTGAATTTCGCCAGATCGATCTTGAGCGAATAGAAGCGTGCCGCGTGTCGCTCCGATCGATCGTCCGAAATGGCAAAATACCGCTCGTTCGCGCTGTCGTAGTCGATGCCCGAGAGCCCGCCGACGGTGGTGTGGGCATACTGATAGCCGTCGGGCAGTATCTGCTGGCCGATGTAGCGTACTGTCCAGGCAGACGCGCAATCGGTCAGCAGCAATGCCGCCAGCGCCAGAATCGGCCGGCCATTGCGAAGAACGTCGTTCAAATGCAAGTTGGTTCCGCTCCACTTGGATTCGGTGAGGCTAGCATAACGAACGCGTGTAACGGACCCATGACGCGGTATTGAAATGGCAACGGAGACCCACTTGAAGCAGATCACCGCAGCGATGCTGCATTCCCTGGCCGCGCAGGCGCAGGCCTCGCCGCGCCGGCGCGCCAACCTCAACCTGCACGAGCGGCTCGACGATCCGATCCAGCGGCTGGCGATCGCAATGGAGCCGGACACCTACGTGCGGCCGCATCGCCACCCGCAGACCTGGGAACTGCTCTACCCGCTGACGGGCCAATTCCTGGTGCTGCACTTCGACGCAGCCGGCAGGGTGATGGATCGCACGCTGCTCGGCGCGGACAGCCGCATCGTCGAAACGCCGGCGGGCGGCTGGCATGCGGTGCTGTCGCTAAACCCCGGCGCGGTGATCTTCGAGGTCAAGCATGGCCCCTACGCGCCGATTGCAGAGGCCGACTACGCGCCGTGGTCGCCGGCTGCTGAGACGCCCGGCGTGGCGCAACTCACGGCCTGGTACGCGACGGCGCGGGTGGGCGAGCGCTGGCGGCCGTAAAGTCAGCCGTGCCGATACGCCTCGTCAGGCGTCGCGCTGCGGGCAGAGCTGGATTTCGATGGTGGTATGCACGATTTCCTCGTGGATCGACAGGCGCTCGCGCAGTTGCGCCGGCGTCAGCGCCGGATCGTGGGTCATGACGCTGATGGCACACGAATAGGCCGCCTTGCCGACCCGCCAGACGTGCAGGTCGGTGATGCGGGTGCCACCGTGGTCAGGACCGGTTTCGACAGCCGCGCGGATTTCTTCGACCACCGGATGGTCCATCTCGCGGTCGAGCAGCACCTTGCCCGTGTCGACGAGCAGCCCCCTGGCCCAGATCGCCACCAGCGTCGCGCCGACGATGCCCATCACCGGATCGAGCCAGGACCAGCCGTACAGCCAGCCGCCGGCTAGCGCAATGATGGCCAGCACCGAGGTGGCGGCGTCGGCCAGCACGTGCAGGTAGGCCGAGCGCAGGTTGAGGTCATGGCCATGTCCGTGGTCACCATGATCATGTTGCGCGTGGTCGCCGTGGTCGTGGTCGTGGTGGTGATGGTCGTGGGCGCGGCCGAGGATCAGTGCGCAGACGACATTGACGACCAGGCCGAGCACGGCGATCATGATCGCCTCCTGGTAGTGGATGGGCTGCGGCGCAACGATGCGCTCGACCGAACCGACCACCATCAGTGCCGCCACGCCGAGCAGGAAGATCGCGCTGGCGAAGCCGCCCAGCACCTCGATCTTCCAGGTGCCGAAGGCAAAGCGCGGATCGCGCGCATAGCGGCGCGCGGCGGCGTAGGCGAAGGCGGAGAGGCCAATGGCGACGGCGTGGGAACTCATGTGCCAGCCGTCGGCCAGCAGTGCCATCGAGTTGTACCACCAGCCGGCAACGATCTCGACGACCATCGTCGCCGCAGTGATCCACATCACCAGGCGCGTGCCGCGCTCCGCGGCATGGCTGCCCACGTCGAAAACATGGTCATGCGACCAGTCGGAAAGGTTATCGGTATGCATGTCGGCGCCAATGATACCGCCGCCCCGCCGGCTAGATGGCGGCGGCCGCTCGGAACTTCATCAGCAGTGCATTGAAGTCGGCCGGCAATAGCGGCCGGCTGAACAGGTAGCCCTGATAGGCGGTGCAGTCATGGCAATCGAGGAACTCGCGCTGCGCCTCGGTTTCCACGCCTTCGGCGATGACGTCCAGGCCGAGGCTCCTGGCCATGGTGATGATGGTCTGCGCGATGATCGCGTCGTTGCGGTTGTCCGGCAAATTGAGAACGAACGAGCGGTCGATCTTGAGCTGATCGAGCGGCAGGCGCGTCAGGTAGGACAGGGACGAATTGCCGGTGCCGAAGTCATCGAGCGAGAAGCCGATACCCAGCGCTTTCAAGGTATGCATCTTCTCGAAGGTATCGCCGATGTCGTCGAGCACCATGCTTTCGGTCAGTTCGATCTTGAGGCGCGCGGGATCGGCGCCGGTACGAGCCAGCACGTGCCGCACATCCGCGACGAAGTCCGGCTGGCGAAACTGGCGGGCGCTGACGTTGACGGCGAGTCGCAGCGCACGGGTCGCCGGGTTCTCTGACCACGCGGCAATCTGTTCGCAAGCCGCCATCATGACCCAATGGCCGATCGGCAGGATCAGGCCGGTTTCCTCCGCCAGCGGGATGAAGTCGTCCGGTGGCACCATGCCGCGTTGCGGGTGCGTCCAGCGCAGCAGCGCTTCGGCACCGATGAAGCGGCAGTCCCGGTCCACCTGGGGCTGGAACTGGAGATGCAGTTGTCGCGCTTCGATCGCCAACCGCAGATCGGCTTCCAGCGCGCTGCGCTCGTCGAGCGTGACCTGCATGGTCGGATCGAAGAAGCGCAGGGTATTCCGGCCGGCGCCCTTCGCCTTGTACATGGCCAGGTCGGCATGCTTGAGCAGGGATTCGACACTCTCTTCGTCGCTGCGGAACATCGCGACGCCCAGACTTGCCGCGCAGTGGAACTCGCCGCCGTCGAGCAGGAAGGGCAGGTTCAGGGATTCGCGAATCTTCTCGCCCACCAGCCTGGCCTGGACCGCCGCCTCCTGCAGGTCGAGGCTCAGATCCTCCAGAATGACCACGAACTCGTCACCGCCGAGGCGGGCCACCGAATCGCCACCACGCACGTTGGCCTGGATCCGGTGCGCGGTCTCCGTCAACAGGCGATCGCCCACGTAGTGTCCGCGCGTGTCATTGAGGTTCTTGAAGTTGTCGAGATCCAGAAACAGCAGCGCCCCGTAGTTGCGGCTGCGGCGGCTGCCGGCCAGGGCGTGGCCGAGCCGATCGTTGAGCAGGCGCCGGTTGGGCAGGCCGGTCAACTCGTCGTAGTTGGCGCGCCACCGCAGTTCCTCTTCCTGCCGACGCTTGTCCGTGACATCCCGAACGAAGGCGACGTCGAGCCCGCCGGGATCCGTGGCCGGCTGCAGGCTCACTTCGACGGGAAACTCGCTGCCGTCGGCACGACGGCCGATCAGTTGATTCAGCATACCCATCGGCCGCGGCCAGGGGTACTGCCGATAGCGCTCGCGGCGCGCGCTGTGCAGCGCACGCATTCGTTCGGGAACCAGCATTTCCACCGGCTGGCCGACGATCTCGGTCGGTGCATAGCCGAACAAGGTCACGACCATCGGATTGAGGAACCTGATGACGCCATCACTATCGACGCCGATCACACCTTCCGGCGCGCCGTCGAGTATCTGGCGCAGGTGCGCCTCGCGTTCGACCAGCCCGATCCTGGCGGCAGCCAGGGCGCGCACCGGCCGGTGGATCGCCTGTACCACCGCGATCCGATAGAGCAGGTAGAAGGCCGCCAGCTTGTAGACGTGCCCGATCGCATTGGTCGCATCATCCGGCTGGACATACAGCGTGAAACACAGTTCGCTGCCGACCATGAGCATCAGGATCGTGACGATGGTGCGCCAGTTCGCGTGGCGCTGCCGGACAGCCACTGCCGCGACGATCGCGACGGCAAGCAAGCCCATCACGCCCCATTCGAGTGCGATCTTGACGGCGGTAAGCCCAGATCCGGCGACGAAGGTGGCAGGCAGGACCTCGGGAGTGACCACCCCGACCACGCCCATCACGGCGACCCAAGCGAGCGCGATCGCCAACACGACGGAACGCGCCGGACGAACGGCCAACCGGTCCGGCCACAGCAGCCAGGCGACCAGGCCGACTGCCTCAATGTAGCGTGCGCCGAGCCAGAGGACGATGGCCTTGTGCGGCGTGTTGGTGGTAACGAAATTCGGCATGCCGCTGTAGGAAAGCGTATGCAGGAGATCGAGCAAGGCCACCGCGAGGAAGGTACAGGCCAGGATGTAGTTGGCAACCGGGCGCTCTTCGGCCATGCCATAGTGGCCGACATTGAAGATCAATACCGCCGTGATGATGGCCGCCAGTTCCGCGGCGACATGGAAGGCGGGGTAGAAATCCCTGAGGCCGGCCACCGGCACAACGGGGAAAAGGAGCAGCACCGGCAAGGCAGCCAGCGTCAGGATCGCCAAGGCGATAGTCCAGCGATGTTGCGGCATTGCTGCGCCGCCAGCCGTCTGCGGATGCGCAGCTTCATGGCCCCGGCGCAAACCGGCATCCCAGGCATCGAACTGCCGCCTGGCAAGGCCGAGATTCTTGAACGACATGCCCCCTCCGCTGGAAAACAGATCCGCAAGCCATCACGCGCCGCGGGCGAACGGGGCGTAGCTGGCAACGGCGAAGGCGAAGGCTTGGCCTGTGAAAAGTTGTTCCAACGGGGGTGAGGTCGGAACAGCTGCTGAGACTCCCCCTGGCTTCCCAGCAATAGCGCGATCGATGAAATCGACCGTTCAATTTTATGTTTTTAGGCTAACATAAAATCGTAGACTCGGAGATGGGTATTCTCCCCCATCCCGACATTTCGAACGGAGCGTAGCCGTTTGGCAACCTGTCTTTTACCGCACCAGTACTGCCGAATTTGTCATGCCTGCCATCCGCGTACTTCTGGTTGACGACGACCGCCTCATCCTGGCCACCTTGGCAAGGGCACTTGCCGCTTCGGGCTACGCGGTGGACGTCGCCGACTCCGGCGAGGCGGCGCTGGAATGTGCGGCAAGCGAGCGCTACGATCTGGCCATCGTGGATATGCGCCTGCCGGGGATGTCCGGCTGCGAGGCGGCACGGCGCCTGCGCGAGGAGCACGGCATCGCAACGCTGTCCCTGTCGGCCTACAGCGACCGGGAATTGGTGCAGCAGGCGGTCGCCGAAGGCGCGCTCGGCTATCTGGTCAAGCCGGTGGACGCGGCCCAGTTGATCCCTGCCATCGAGGCGGCCGCGGCGCGCGCCCGCGACATCGCGACGCTGACCGAAGCCCGACTGCAACTGGAGCAGGCGCTGGCCGGCGGGCGGGCCACCAGCATGGCGGTAGGCATCATGATGGAACGGCGCAAGCTGAGCGAACAGGCGGCATTCGAGGCGCTGCGGGCATCCGCCCGCAAGAACCAGCGCAAGCTGGAGGACCAGAGCCGCGAGATGGTCGACATGCTCGAGCGCCTGAACGAACACTGAGCGTGGGCATCGACAAGCCGAAACGAACGACCGGGCATTCGTCCACGCAGGAAATCCTGCTGCGTACGATCACCGACAACATCCCGGACAACATCTTCATGCTTGATCGCGGCCATCGCTTGTGCTTCTGCAATCCGTCGGCCGTGGAAGTCGTTCGGCTCGCGTCCGGGCATCCGGGGCTGACGATGGAGGAGATGATCGGCAAGACCGCGATCGAGTTCTTCGGCGATTGCGAGCAAACGCGGCTGATGATGGCGGCCGACGAGCGCGTCATGGCGACCGGGACTCCGGAGTTGCGCGAGGAACGAATCGGCACGCCTTCCAGCCCCAGCGTCCGCCTGACGACGCGGACGCCATACCGAAGCAGTTCGGGCGAGGTCATCGGCGTGGTCGGCATTTCCCGCGACATTACCGAGCGCAAACTGGCGGAGGAACGGCGGGTGGCCGCGCTCGAACGCCAGCGGGACACGCTGGTGCGCGAAGTCCAGCACCGGATCAAGAACCACCTGCAAGGCGTCATCGGGCTGCTGCGCAATGCCGTGGCCGACGCGCCGGAGATCTCCGGACCGCTGGCCACGGCAATCGACCGGATCCGCGCAATCGCGGTCGTCTACGGCATGTCGCGCCGGTTCGGGGAAGAGCAGGTGCCGCTGCGCGAGCTGCTCCAGATGCTGGTTGAAGGTGCCGCCGGCCCCGTGGCCGTCAGGTACGACGCGGCGCCGTCCGCCCTGAATCCGCTCCTGGCACCGGAGGATGCCGTACCCGTGGCATTGGTGGCGAACGAACTGATCGCCAACGCGCTCAAGCACCTCGAGAAACCCGACCCCACCCGGCCGGTGCGGGTATCGATCGTCGACGTCGCCGACGGTGCCTGCATCGAAATTTCCGGCGGTCCCGCGCGCTTGCCGCCCGGCTTCGATTTCGCCGGCGGCCATGGCCTCGGCGCTGGTCTCGAACTCGTCGGCACGCTGCTGCCCAGGAAGAAGGCAAAGTTGACCTTCCGACAGCAGGACGACCAGGTGATCGCGAACCTCTGCCTGTTCCTGCCGAGCCGTCATTGACGGCCGCCGAACTATCGGCACCACACAAAGTCCAATTTTCCAGTCCGGAGCGGGATTGCCCGGACGCCTGACGGCGAGGAGAACACGATGAGAGTCAATATTGGAACCGGCAAGCGGCCTCTGCCGCCAGCCGCGGGGAGCGGGAAGTGAGCCTTTCGGCATTCGACGGGCTCGTCCAGTGGCCGTGGTGGATGACCCTGCTGGCCACCCTCGTACTCACGCACCTGACCATCGTCGCGGTTACGATTTACCTGCATCGCCACCAGGCACATCGCTCGCTCGACCTCCACCCGGCAGTTGCGCACTGCTTCCGCTTCTGGCTGTGGCTGACCACGGGCATGCAGACCGGCGAATGGGTCGCCGTGCATCGCAAGCACCACGCCCGTTGCGAAACGCCCGACGAC
>JACRIZ010000056.1 GCA_016235765.1 Rhodocyclales bacterium
CGACGGCCTGATGCGCATCAACCTCTCGTACCGGGAGGGCGTCGAGACGAAGAAGGTGGCCGACGCCGTAAAGTCAGTCCTGGCGGCACGCCACGGCCGCGAGGATTTCACGCTGACCACCCAGGAAGACATGCTGCGCACCTTGTCGAAGATACTCGGCGTTCTCACCGCCGCGGTCGGTGCGCTGGGCGGCATCTCGCTGCTGGTCGGCGGCGTCGGCATCGTCACCATCATGACCATCGCCGTCACCGAGCGGACCAACGAGATCGGCCTGCTGAAGGCGATCGGCGCACCCGAGCGGACAATACTCGGCATCTTCCTCGGCGAGGCGGTGGCGCTGGCCGCCATCGGCGGCATCGCCGGCTTGGCGCTCGGCATCGGCTTGGCGCAACTGCTGCATCTGGTCTTCCCGGCCCTGCCCGTGCATACCCCGTGGTCGTTCGTGTTTCTCGCCGAAGGGGTGGCCGTCATGATCGGCCTGGCGGCGGGCGTATTGCCGGCGCGGCGCGCGGCCGGACTCGATCCGGTGGAGGCGCTAAGAGCCGAATAGGCAAGAATCCGGGGAAAAAGAAGAAACCGCCGCCGATGGCTGTGACACCATCTGCCTGCCACGGGACTGCGGAGGAAGGAATTGTCCCGTGCCGTGCTTCACCCTTGGCATTCGATACATCCGCCCACGCCTATAAGGGTTCCACACGGACTGCCGACGGCCGGAAAACATCTGCAAAATGGGGGGGGACAAATGCCCCGGCCAACGGCGGCTTCCGACTTTGTATATACAAGGGCCGTGCCAAGTCCCTGACAACTGCTAAGCCATTGGTCGATAGGCGCAAATTCCAGGCCTCGCCAAATTGGCCGGCGCCAGGCATGCCAATAATGACCGCCAATCGACGCCATCCATGCCAATTACGGCACCCTGTCTTGGAGCGGCAATACAGGCAATAAGGAATAGAATCCCGGACCCATGGTTCCCGACGCCCATCCCTCTCCGAGCCTGCGCCGCGCCCTGGTTATCAAGCTGCGCCATCATGGCGACGTGCTGCTGACTTCTCCCGTCTTTTCAACCCTCCGGCAGCTCGTACCCGGAATCGAGGTCGATGCCCTGATCTACGACGACACTGCGGAGATGCTCAGCCATAACCCGGATGTCAGCCGGCTGTTCACCATTCCCCGCAAGGGTCGAGACTTGTCGCTTGCAGCGCAGGCGCGCCAGGAATGGCGACGGCTTGCCGAACTGCGCGACCGGCGCTACGACCTGCTGGTCCATTTGACCGAAAGCTGGCGCGGCGCCTGGCTGGCCAGGGCCTTGCGGCCGCGGATCGCGGTGGCAGGATTCTCCCCGCTGCGGCCGCCGCCCCGCTTCTGGAGTGCGTCGTTTACCCATCTCGCGCCCAACCCGCCGCTGGGCGGCCGCCATACCGTCGAGCGCCATCTCGATGCCCTGCGCGCCGTCGGCCTGCAGCCGCCTTCGCCGCGCCAGCCGCTGCGCTTCGTGCCGGGCGAGGCGGCCGATGCGCGCATCGCCGGCCTGCTCGCCGAACACGCGCTTGCCCGGGTCCGCCTGATCCATATTCATCCGACGTCGCGCTGGATGTTCAAGGCCTGGACGGTCGAGGGCTATGCAGCGACCATCGCCGGACTCGTCGCGCGCGGCTTTCGCGTTGTCATGACGGCCGCGCCCGCGGAGAAGGAAATGCGCGTCGCTGCCGCGATCAAGGCCCAGTGCGGGCCGGAACTCATCGACCTGTCGGGCCAACTGACGCTCAAGGAGCTCGGTGCCGTGATCGGCGCCGCCTGCCTGTCGATCTGCGTCGATTCGGTGCCGATGCACATGGCGGCGGCCATGGGCACGCCGGTGGTCGCCCTGTTCGGGCCGTCGAGTGAAGGCGAGTGGGGGCCATGGCAGGTGCCGCACCGTCTCGTCGTCTCGGGCCACTCGTGCCGGCCGTGCCGCCTCGACGGCTGCGGCGGCGGCAAGGTTTCCGACTGCCTGGTGTCCTTGCGCCCGGCCGACGTGCTGGCGGCAGCGGACTCGCTGCTCGCATGAAGCTGGCCATCGTCAGGCAACGCTACACCGCGTTCGGCGGTGCCGAGCGCTTCGTCGACCTGGCGCTGGATGCCCTGCGCGACACCGGCGTCGAAACGACACTGGTCACGCGCCGCTGGCACGGCGAATGGCGCGGTCCGGTCATCACCGTGGCGCCCTTTTACCTCGGTCGCCTGTGGCGCGACGCGGGCTTCTCGCGCCACGTGCAACAACTCATCGCCGAGCGACGCTTCGATCTGGTGCAGAGCCATGAGCGCATACCGGGCTGTGCGATCTATCGCGCCGGCGACGGCGTGCATGCGACCTGGCTGTCGTTGCGCGCTCGCTTTGCCGGCGGCGCCAGCCGCATCGCCGACCGCTATGCGCCCTATCACCGCTATCTCGTCCGCACCGAGGAACGGATGTTCCGGCACCCCGAACTGCGGGCGGTGATCTGCAACTCGAACATGGTGGCCGACGACATCCACCAGCGCTTCGGCGTACCGCGCGAGCGCCTGCATGTCTTCTACAATGCCGTCGATGGCAAGCGTTTCCTTCCGGCGCTGCGCGATCGCCATCGCGCGGCCGTGCGCACGCGACTCGGCACGCCCGCCGATACGCCGGTCTACCTGAGTGTCGGCTCCGGCTTCCAGCGCAAGGGCTTGGCGACCTCGATCCGCGCCATGGCCGGACTGCCCGGCGACGAACTCTGGATCGTCGGCACCGACCGCCATGCCGAGCGCTATCGCCGGTTGGCGCAGCGCTGCGGCGTCGCCGACCGGGTGCGCTTCCTCGGTCCGCAGCAGGATGTCGTGCCCTATCTCGGCGCCGCCGACGTCTTCGTGCTGCCCTCCTGGTACGACCCCTTTCCGAATGCCTGCGTCGAGGCTTTCGCCTGCGGCCTGCCGGTAGTCGCCAGTTCGACGACCGGCACGGCGGAGTTCATCCGGCCCGGCATCAACGGCGACGTCTGCGCCGCCAACGACGTCGATGACCTGATCCGGGCACTGCTTGCCCTGCGGCCGCGACTGTCCGACCTCGCAATCCGTCAGGCCGCGGCGGCAACGGTGGCAGAATTGCGGCCGGACAGCATGGTGCAGCGCTTCGTCGGCCTGTACCGGAGCCTCGCGGAGAACCCATGACCACCCCCAGCAGCGCCACGCTCTACATCCGACTGCTCGGCTACCTCAAGCCCCATTGGAAGGTGATGGTCGCCGCCGTGCTCGGCATGGCCGCCACCGCCGCCACCGAGCCGCTCTTCCCGGCGCTGATGAAGCCGCTGCTGGACGGCAACCTCGGCGCCGGCGATCCCGACGCGTGGTGGAAGTATCCGCTGGCGATCATCGGCGTGATCGTGATGCGCGGCGTGTTCGGCTTTTGCGGCGGCTATGCCATGCACTGGGTCAGCAACCGCATCACCGCCGACCTGCGCGAGGCGATGTTCGCCCGCCTGGTGCTGCTGCCGACCACATTCTTCGACGCCAACCCGAGTTCGCGCATCGCGGCGCGCATCACCAACGACGTCAATGGCATGAGCACCGCGGCCACCAACGTGCTGACCACGCTGGTGCGCGATTCGCTGACCATCATCGCCCTGATGTCCTGGATGCTGTACCTCAACTGGCAACTGACCCTGGTCAGCCTGTTCATCGTGCCGCTGGTGCTGCTGGCGATGCGCTACTTCACGCGCCGCATGCGCCTCTTGTCGCGCTCGCTCCTCGATTCCTACGGGGAAATGGCGCAAACCCTGCAGGAGGCCGCCGAGGGACATCGCGTCATCAAGATGCACAACGCCCAGGACTATGAGATCAACCGTTTCCGTCGCGGCACCGAGCGCTTCCGGCGCCTGAACATGCGCATCGCGGTCGCCGGCGAAGTGCTGATGCCGCTGGTGCAGTTGATCGCCGCCGCCGCGCTGGCCGTCGTGGTCGGCCTCGCCGTGCACCAGGCGACGCGCGACACGACGACCGTGGGCGCCTTCGTTTCCTTCATCACGGCGATGCTCATGCTGCTCGCGCCGGCCAAGCGCCTGGCCGGCCTCAACATGCCGCTGCAGCGCGGCTTCGCGTCCGCCGAAAGCGTGTTCTCGTTCATCGACGAAGAGAGCGAACCGGAAACCGGCCTGCAGGCGCTGCCGCGCGGCAATGGTGCGCTGCGCGTCGAAGATCTCCGCTACGTATACGAGAACACCGACCGGCCGGCCATCGACGGCGTCAGCTTCGAGGTCAATCCCGGCGAAATGCTGGCGATCGTCGGCTCGTCGGGCAGCGGCAAGACGACCCTGCTCAACCTGCTGGTCCGCTTCCATGACCCGAGTTCCGGTCGCATCGTGATCGACGGCGTCGACATCCGCAGCATCACCCGCGCCAGCCTGCGCGCCCATTTTGCGCTGGTCTCGCAGGACATCTTCCTGTTCAACGACACCGTGGCCGCGAACATCGCCTACGGCGCGGAAGGTGCCACGCCCGAGCAGGTGCGCCGCGCCGCCACCGCCGCCTATGCCACCGACTTCATCGAGTCGTTCCCCGCCGGATTCGATACCGAAATCGGCGACAAGGGCATCCGCCTGTCCGGCGGCCAGCGGCAGCGCCTGGCCATCGCCCGCGCGGTGCTGAAGAACGCGCCCATCCTGCTGCTCGACGAGGCGACCTCGGCCCTGGATTCCGAATCGGAACAGTATGTGCAATCGGCCATCGAGGCACTGACCGGCACCGCGACCACCATCGTCATCGCCCACCGGCTGTCCACGGTGCGCCGCGCCGACCGCATCCTGGTGATGTCGCAGGGCCGCGTCATCGAGCAGGGCACCCACGACGAACTGCTTGCCCATGGTGGCGAGTATCGCAAGTTGTACGAGATCCAGTTCCGTGACGAAGACGCCACGGACAAGGCGGCGACTTGAGCTCCATGCCGCCGCGCAAGGTTCTGCTCGCCTCCCATCACGCCAGCCGCATGGGTTCGGCGGTCAGCCTGATGGAGCTGGGCACCCGGTTGTCCGGCTACGGCTACGCGCCCGTGTTCCTGTTCAGCAAGCAGGGCGAACTGGTCGACCAGCTCAAGGCCGGCGGTTTCCGGGTCGTCGAGATCAAGCGCCAGGGCCTGTTTCGGCTGGGCATGATCCGCAGCGTCCAGAATCTGATCCGCAGCGAGGGGATCGATCTGGTGCACGTCAATTCGGCGGTGCCGTTTTCCAAGTACGTGGCGATCGCCGCGCGTCTGCTCGGCATCCCCGTCGTCTGGCACATTCGCGAGGCGGTCGAGGACAAGCGCATGGCGCGCCAGCGGCCCTGGATCAAGCTGCTGGCCAGCCGCATCGTCGTCCTGACCAGCCCGCAGGCTGCCTTCTTCGACACCCCCGACAAGATCCGGCGCATCTTCAACGGCGTCGACATTGGCCGTTTCGCCCGTCCGCCGGAGGGCAACATGAAGGCCGCGCTCGGCTATGCCGGGGACGAGTTCGTATTCGTGCTGGTCGGCAGCATCGAGAACCGCAAGGGCCAACTGCGCTCGGCGCAGGCACTGGCCCGCATCCTGCCGGACCTGCCCCGTTGTCGCCTGCTGATCGTCGGCCGGGTCGCCGAGCAGGCCGAGATGGATGCCCTCTACGCCTTGCTCGACAGCGATCCCGTGCTGAAGGCGGCGGTTCGGGTGCACGGCACGTCGGACGACGTCAGGCCGCTGCTCTGGGGTTCCGACTGCCTGCTGCTGCCTTCGCTGGGCGAAGCCTTTCCGCGCACCATCATGGAGGGCATGGCGGCCGGGCTGCCGGTCATCGCCACCCCGGTCGGCGCGGTCGAGGACATGATGGTGAACGACGTGCACGGCCTGATCGTGCCGCCCGGCGACGTGCCGGCACTGGCCGACGCGATGCGCAGCATGGCCGCCGACGGCGGCCGCGCCGCCCGGCGCATGGCGGCCGGCAACCCGGCGGCGGCGGCAGCTTCGTTCGACATGAAATCCCACCTTGCGGCGATGGCAGGCTTGTACGACGAGCTGCTGGCCGGCAGGCACTCGCCCCGGTAATCCGATCATGAACATCCTTACGAAGATCACCAGTTCCAAGCGGACCCGCAAGTACTTGTGGTCGATTTTCGGGCGGCCGCGCAGGGTCGACTTGAACGGCGTCATCATCGACCTCGACTGCAAGGCCATCTCGGATCGGGTGGCGCGCAGCATGTACCTCCAGCTTTACGAGCGGGCCGAGACGGGCGTCGTCCTCCGCACGCTGGAGCAGGGCGATCGCGTCCTCGAGCTCGGGGCCGGCATCGGCTACATGTCGACCCTGTGCGCGCGCAAGATCGGTTCGGAATATGTGAACGCCGTCGAGGCGAATCCGGCCATGGAAGCGGAAATACGCCGGACCTACGCGCTCAATGGCGTTTCGCCCAATCTCGAAATGTGCGTCCTGGGCGACGCCGACGGCGAAGCCACCTTCCACGTCGAGGACAACTACTCGAGTTCCAGCGTCCACGACCGCGGCGGCCGGCCGGTGACGGTCAGGCAGCGCTCGTTCAGCGGCCTCTTGGCCGAGTTGCGTCCGACCTACCTGATCTGCGACATCGAGGGGGCGGAGGTGCCGCTGCTCCTCAATACCCCGCTCGACGGCGTGCGCAAGGTCTGCATCGAAATCCATCCGCACGTCATCGGCGACGCCGCCTGCTCGCAACTGGTGCACAAGCTGCTGGCGGAAGGCTTTGCCTGCAATTGGGACCGCTCCGGCGGGCGCGTCTACTACTTCTACCGGAATCCGCCCGGGCCGGGTGTCGCCAATTGAGCCAGCCGGCTATCCTGGTCGCCAGCCTCGGCGCCAACAAGCCCAGCACCCGGCTGCGCATCGCGCCGCTCGCCGAGCGGCTGCAGCAACGCGGCTGGCGGGTGACGGCGCGGACGGTGACGAATTCGCTGGCCGGCCGCATCGGCCTGCTGTACGACGCCGGCCGCCATGACCTGGTGCTGCTGCAGAAGAAGCTGTTCCCGGCTGCCTACGTGAGCCTGCTGCGCCGGGCCAATCCGCGCCTGCTGTTCGATGCCGACGATGCGATCATGTTCCACGAATTGGAGCGCAACGAGCCGGTGACCGGCCGCTACTTCCAGCGCTTTGCCGCGATCAGCGCGGCCAGTTGCGCGGTCGTGGCAGGCAACCGCTTCGTCGCCGACTTCGCCCGCGCCGCGCGGACCCGCGACGGCCAGAACGATGTCGAGACCCTGCCGACGCCCATCGATACGAACAGGCTGACCGCGAAGCCCGCCGAGGCGGCTGGCGAGGGCTTCGTCGTCGGCTGGATCGGCACCAAGGGCAACCTGTATCAGTTGGCGCCGCTCGCCGATGCCTTGCGCGAGGTGCAGGCGCAGGTACCCGGCATGCGCTTGCGGGTGATCGCCGATGGCACACCCGAACTGCCGGGTATAACCGTGGAAAGTCAGCCGTGGCGGCACGCCACGGAGACCGCCGACCTGCACGGTTTCGACGTCGGCATCATGCCGCTGGCCGACACGCTGTGGAATCGCGGCAAGGGCGGCTTCAAGCTGCTCCAGTACATGGCCGCCGGCCTGCCGGCGATCGCCTCGCCGGTCGGCATCAACGCCGACATCGTGCGCCACGGCGACAACGGCTTCCTGGCCGCCGATTCGGCCGCCTGGCGCGACGCGCTGCTGGCGCTGGCTGCCGACGCCGAGCTGCGCCGCCGCGTCGGCGCCGCCGCGCGCCGGACCATCGAAGGTGGCTACAGCGTCGAACGCTACCTGGACAACTACGTCGATCTGATCGAACGATGCCTGAAGTGAAGCGCAAGATCCGCGTGCTGCACACCGAGTCGTCGCGCAATTTCGGCGGCCAGGAGTTGCGCGTCCTGCTCGAGATGGAGCGCCTGGTCGACTTTGGCATCGAGTCGGTGCTGGTGGCGCGCACCGGCAACCCCATCCTGGCCGAGGCGGCCAAGCGCGGCCTCAAACATTACGCACTGCCCATGGTCAACCGGCTCGATCTCGTCAGCATGGCCAGGTTCGCCTGGATCATGCGGCACGAGAAGATCGACATCGTGAACGCCCATGGCTCGCGCGACTCCTGGAATGCCTTCCTGGTCGCGCGCCTGCTTGGCGTGCGCACCATCCGCGCCCGCCACGTCGCCAATCCGATCCGCAGCCATGGCCTCGGCAAGGCGGTATACGGTTCGCTCAGCGACGTCGTGCTGACCACCAGCGAGTCGATCCGCCGTGGCCTGATCGAGCGCGGCATCGCGGCCGGCAAGATCGTCTCGGTACCGACCGGTGTCGACGTGGCGCGCTTCATGGGCGGCGAGCGCGGCCGCGTGCGCCGCGAACTGGGCATCCCGGAAGCTGCGCCGGTCGTCGGCATGATCTCCGTCCTGCGCGGCGACAAGGGGCCTGACGTCTTCCTGGCGGCCTGCGCCGAACTGACGACACAGCGTCCCGACCTCCACTGCCTCTTGGCCGGCGACGGCTGGATGCGCCAGGATCTCGAGGCCATGCACGGCACGATGCCGAACCGCGAGCGCATCTTCATCCTCGGCTATCGCCATGACATTCCCGACCTGCTCGCCGACATGAACGTCGCCGTGCTCTCGGCGCGCATCCCCGAGGGCGTGCCGCAAGCGCTCTTGCAGGCGCACTCGGCCCGGGTGCCCGTGGTGGCCAGCGCGGTCGGCGGCATCGAAGAGGTGGCGCGCCACAACGAAACCGCACTGACCGTGCCGCCCGGCGACGCCCCGGCGCTGGCGGCCGCCATCGGCCGCCTGCTCGACGACCGGACGCTGGCCGCCGCGCTGGCCGAACGCGGCCACCAACTGGTCGTCGAAAGCTACTCGCTCGAATGGATGCAGGGGCGCATGGCCAAGCTGTATCGCGACCTGAAGGAAGGCCGCTGATGTCGGCGGACATCCTCTTCCTGCCGGTGTCCGGGCCGCGCGGCGCATCGAGCCGCTACCGCATATTCCAGTTCCTGCCTGCCATCGAGGCGGCCGGCTACAGCCATCGCATCCATCTCCCGCCGACCGGTCCCGGCCAAGGGCTCGGTCGCATCGTGACCGCCTGGCGCGACCAGCGGGCGATCCGCAAGCTGGCAGCGCTTGCGCAACTGAGCTTCGTCCAGAAGCGCCTGCTGCCCGAACGCCTCGTCGCGGCCCTGGCGCGATCGGGTCGCCTCATGTTCGATTTCGACGACGCGATATTCACTTCACCCACCGGCGATCGCTCGGTACACGCGAGCCGCCGCGTCGAACGCCGCCTGCAGGCGGTGCTTGCCGCCGCCGACGTCGTCCTGACCGGCAACCGCTACCTTGCCGAGTACTCGGCTCCCTACGCCCGCCACGTGACCGTGCTGCCGACGGTCGTCGATACCGACCGCTATCCGGCCCGGCAACATGGCAGTCGCGACAGGCCGGTGATCGGCTGGATCGGCCACTCCGTCAACCATCCGTATCTGGCGGCCATGCAGCCGCTGCTGCAGCGGCTGGCCGCCACGCAGAAGTTCAGCTTGCTGATCGTGTCCGACAAGGACCTGTTGCTGCCGGGCATCGAGGTCGAGAACCGGCGCTGGTCGGAAGCCACCGAAGTGGCCGACATCCTCGACATGGACATCGGCATCATGCCGATGCCCGACGATCCCTGGTCGCGCGGCAAGTGCGGCCTCAAGGCGCTGCAGTACATGGCGGCCGGTGTGCCGGTGGTTTGCGCCGCAGTGGGCGCGAACGTCGACATCGTCCGCAACGGCATCGACGGCTTTGCCGCCAGCGGCGAGGCCGACTGGCAGGAAGGTCTCGGCGAACTGTGCGCGAGCGCCGAGTTGCGTGCCGCCATGGGGACGAGTGCCCGGGCCCGGGTCGCCGCGGAGTACAGCATCCGCAGCGCGACACCTATCCTGCTGCAGCAGATCGAGAGCACAATCGGATCGGGATCGATCGAGAAACCAAAGGGAGACTGACAAGTGAGGGACAAGATCAGGAATTTCGTTGCCCGGCGCATTAGCTGGAGCATCATCGGCAAGGCAATGGCAGACAAGACCTTCCCGAGGTTCGCGGCGCAGTACGGCGATTTCCGGCTTGACCAGGACTACGGGGACTTGCAGGTATCGGGCATGGCGTCGGAGTCGAAGATGATCCGGGGCGACCTGGTCAAGTTCGCCGCGGAAATCCGCGGTTCCGTGACCACCTTGTTGCTGCCCGGGGAGAACAACCAGAACAAGCAGGCCTTCGCCGATCTCTTCTCGCTCCCGGCGAGCGCCGCCATCACCGCAGGTTTGCTGCCTGAGATGGATGCCTACTGGGATTTCGAGCAGGATCCGCCCAGGTTGGCGCCGGTCAGTTGCATCATGTCCCAGGCCATGCTCGAGCACCTGATCGATCCCTACAAGCATGTCCGCGACTGCTATGGGCTGCTCGAACCGGGCGGCCACCTGATCATCCATACGCAACTGCCCGGCTTCCACTACCACCGCTATCCCGTCGATTGCCTGCGCTTCTACCCGGACTGGTTCGAGGAAGTGGCCAAGCGGCTCGGCGCCGTGGTAGCCGGAAAGCACCTGCACGAGGCGCACATCATTTATATGCTGAAGAAGCCGGCGTAATATCCGCGCCTAATCGAATTGAAGCCGGCATTCCTCGAGCGTTGATCTTCCTCCGCCATCCCCTCTTCTGGCTGCGCGCCTTTCGCTGCGGCGCCCGGCTTTCCTCGTCGGCCGTCATCCGCGGCCACGGCAACATTGCGTTTGGCCCGCAGTGCCGCGTCGGGCGCCAGAGCGAGCTGAATGCATCCTCCGGCCGGCTCTCCCTCGGCGAAAAGGCGACCTTGGGACCGTTCGTGGTGGTCGAAGCCCGCGGCGGCGAAATCCGGATCGGCGCCCGCACGACCGTGGGTCCGTTCTGCATGCTCAACGGCCAGGGCGGCCTGGAGATCGGCAGCGACTGCCTGATCGCGTCCCATGTCGTGTTCATCCCGGAGAACCACGTGTTCGAGCGTGCCGACGTCACGATCCGCGAGCAGGGCGGCACGCGCAAGGGCATCCGCATCGGCGACGACGTGTGGCTCGCCACCGGAGCCGTCGTACTCGACGGGGTCAGCATCGGCCGCGGCGCCGTGATCGGCGCGGGCGCTGTCGTTACCAAGGATGTCCCGGCCTACGCGATTGCCGTCGGCGTGCCTGCCCGCGTGATCGGCCGGCGCGGTGGCGAGTAGCATGACGGCAGCGATACGCGTCCTGCACACCGAGTGGTCGTCGGGCTGGGGCGGCCAGGAGATCCGCATCTTGGCGGAGATGAAGGCCTTCCGCGAACGCGGCATCCACATGCAGATCGCCTGCCGCAAGGAGTCGCGCATCGCGGCGGCGGCAGCCGAAGCCGGCTTCCGGGTCGACCACCTGCCCTTCGCCGGCAGGCTCGATCCCGCCACCGTCTTCGGCCTGCGCCGACTGGCCCGCGAGTGCGAGTGCAACATCATCCACACCCACAGTTCGAAGGACAGTTGGTGCGGTGCCCTGGCCGGCAAGCTGGGCGGCATCAAGGTGATCCGCAGCCGCCACCTGTCGTCCGAGGTCAAGCCGGGCCTCAACGCCCGCCTGGTCTACGACTGGCTGCCCGACGCGGTCATTTCGAGCGGGCGCCACATCCGCGATCACTTGGTCGACAACTGCCATTGCGATCCGGAGCGCCACTATTCGGTACCGGCCGGCGCCGATCACCACCGCTTCTCGCCTGAGGTGGACACCAACGCGGTACGCGCGCTGCTGGCCGGCCGCGAGCAGGGCAAGTACGTGATCGGCATCGTCGCCGTGCTGCGCAGTTGGAAGGGCCACCGCGTGCTGCTCGAAGCCTGTGCGCTGCTGGCGAAGGACTTGCCCGATTTCATCCTGTTCATCGTCGGCGACGGACCGCTGCGCGAGCACCTGCCGCTCTGGGCGGACGAACTGGGCATCGGCGAGCGGGTCGTGTTCGCCGGCCATCGCGACGACGTGCCTGCCTGCATGAAGGTCATGTCCGTCTGCGTGCTGCCGTCGCTGAAGAACGAAGCGACCTCGCAAGTCATGCCGCAGGCCATGCTGGTCGGCACGCCGGTAATCTGTTCGTCGGCGGGCGGCCTGACGGAAGTCGTGCACGACGGGGTCACCGGCCGCGTGGTGCCACCCGGCGATGCGGCGGCGCTGGCGACCGCATTGCGCGCCTGCCTGACCGAACCGGAAAAGTCTGCCGCGATGGCACGCCAGGCGCGCGAGCATGCCCTGGCGCACCTGAGCTTCGACAAGCAGATCGACGACACGCTGGCCGTCTATCGGCGGGTACTGGAATCATGACCCACCGTGGCTGACTTTCACACCATCGCCCGACACCCGGCCATGCTGCTGGCCTGGTTGCCTTTGCTGGTCGGGCTGCAGGGCATTCCCCATACCGGGGCGCTGCGTACCCTGTTCCTGCTGCTTGGCATCGCCCACACCATTTGGCTGGCGCGTTCGCGCCCGGCGGTTCCGCCCGGTTCGGCGGCGGGCGTCGAGAAGGTCCTGTTCTGGGCCCTGACGGCGTGGCTGCTCGTGCAGTCCGCCCTGATCGCCCAGGATTCCTCGCTGTCGCTGAATATGCTCGCCGGCGATTGGGGCAAGCTGCTGATCATGATGGCATTGGGCTGGTCGGTCGCACGGGTCGCTCCCAGCAGGCGTTGGCTGGTCGTGGCACTGTTCGCCGGCGCCTTCCTGCATGTGGCGTCCACGCTGGGCCGCCAGCTCTTCTCACTGTTGACCGTCGGCGGCTTGGCCGTCAGGCAGAGCCTGCTTGCCGACTACGCGTTGACGTCGCCGTTCACCACCACGGCGCTTGCCTGGTTGCTGGCCGATGGCGCCGCCCGGATCTGGCATGGCCGATCGCTGTTCCCGTGGTCGGCGCCGGTCACCGCCGTCCTCGCGTTACTGACCCTGGCAGCCGAGTCCCTGCTGATGGCGAAGTCGGGGCAGGTCATCACCGCGATCCTGATCCTGGTGGCCAGCCTGTCGCTGCTGCGGCATCCCCGGATCAAGCGCCACTGGTCGATCGGCATCGCGATTGGCGGGCTCTGCGCAATAGGCCTCGTCGTCGTGGTCGGCGCCAGCCGCTGGTCGGGTCTCCAAGAGTCGTTCAGGGCCGCCTGGCACGAGCCGATACCGGTGCAAGCGGTAATCGGCGACGATGCGCCCATTGCGAGCAACCTCAACCACTCGTTCTACATGCGGGCAGTACGGGCGAGGGTCGGGATCGAAGGCGTTGCCGAACATCCCTGGGGGCTTGGTTTCGATCCCGACGTGTTCAGTCGCTACGTAACCCAACGCTTCGCGATCCCGCAGGGGATCAGCAGCAGCAACAGCGGCCTGATCGATTTCACGCTCGCCAACGGCATCATCGGGGCCGCATTGCTGCTGCTTCTCGCCGCGAGCCTCATGCGCCGCGGCTGGCGGACATTCGTCGCCGGCCGCCCGGAAGGCGCGGCACTCGGCCTGCTCGTGCTGCATCAATTGGCGCGCTACACGCTCGACGGAACGCTGGGCGGATCGCGCTTCACCGGCATCGGACTGATCATAGGCGCGGTCTGGGCAATGTCCGTGATGGCGAAAGACGAACCGTCAGTGAGCTTCGTCCCAGTTCGGGCCGACGCCGACCTCGACCAATAGCGGTACCGCCAGTTGCGCCACGCCGCCCATCAGCCTGGGTAACTGCTCGCGCACGGCGGCGATCTCGCCGTCGGGGACTTCCAGCACCAGTTCGTCATGCACCTGGAGAATGAGCTTGGTCGCCAGGCGCTGCCCGTCGAGCCATCCCTGCACGGCCAGCATGGCCCGCTTGATGAGATCGGCGGCGGTGCCCTGCATGGGCGCATTGATGGCGGCCCGCTCGGCCCCCTGGCGGCGTGCCGCCACGCCTGACTTTATCTCGGGCAGCCAGAGCCGCCGGCCGAAGACGGTCTCGACGTAACCCTTGTCGCGCGCCAGCGCCCGGGTCTCCTCCATGTAGCGGGCGACGCCGGGATAGCGGGCGAAGTAGCGGTCCATGTAGGCCTGCGCGGCGCTGCGCTCGACATTGATCTGCCTGGCGAGGCCGAAGGCGCTCATGCCGTAGATGAGGCCGAAGTTGATCGCCTTGGCGGCGCGCCGCTGGTCGGGGCCCACTTCCAGCGGCGTGATGCCGAACACCTCGGCGGCCGTGGCACGGTGGATGTCCTCGCCGCGCGCGAAGGCTTCGAGCAGGCGCGCGTCGTTGGAGAGGTGCGCCATGATGCGCAGCTCGATCTGCGAGTAGTCGGCCGACATCAGCACGTGGCCGGGCGGCGCGATGAAGGCCGAGCGGATGCGCCGGCCCTCTGCCGTGCGCACGGGAATGTTCTGCAGGTTGGGGTCGTTGCTGGACAGCCGGCCGGTCACCGCGACGGCCTGGCCGTAGCTGGTGTGCACGCGGCCGGTCTGCCGATTGACCATCAGCGGCAGCTTGTCGGTGTAGGTGTTCTTGAGCTTGGCGACGCCGCGGTAGTCGAGGATCTTGCGCGGCAGCGGGAAATCCTCGGCGAGTTTCTCCAGCACTTCCTCGTCGGTCGAGGGCGCGCCGCCCGGCGTCTTCTTCACCACCGGCAGGCCGAGCTGGCCGAACAGGATTTCGCCGAGCTGCTTCGGCGACGAAAGGTTAAACGGCTGGCCGGCGAGCTGCTGCGCCTCGGCTTCCAGCGCCAGCATCTTGCGGCCGAGTTCCTCGCTCTGCCGGGCCAGCGAGAAGACGTCGATCAGCACGCCGTTGCGCTCCATGCGGTAGAGCACTTCGGCGACCGGCAACTCCAGTTCGCGGTAGAGCTTGTCGAGTTGCGGCGCTTCGGCGAGGCGCGGTGCCAGCGCTTCGTGTACGCGCAGCGTCAGGTCGGAATCCTCGGCCGAGTACTCGGCGGCCTTGTCGATCGGCACCTCGGCAAAGGAGATGCGCTTGGCGCCCTTGCCGGTGACGTCGTCGTAACTGATCGACTTCAGGCCCAGGTGCCGCTCGGCCAGGTTGCCGAGGTCGTGCGACTTGTCCGACTCCAGCACGTAGGATTCGAGCAGGGTGTCGTCGGCGACGCCGCGCAACTCGATGCCGTGGTTGGCGAAGATGTGGCGGTCGTACTTGAGATGCTGGCCGACCTTCCTGTGCTGCGGTGATTCCAGCCAGGGCTTG
This sequence comes from Rhodocyclales bacterium, assembly GCA_016235765.1. Lineage (GTDB taxonomy): Bacteria > Pseudomonadota > Gammaproteobacteria > Burkholderiales > Rhodocyclaceae > Fen-999. The sequence goes on from JACRIZ010000056.1 coordinate 15,190, forward strand.
AGCCGCGCCAGCGTGGCGTCGAAAGTCAGTTGTGGCGGTACGCCGGCATAGCGGTGAGCCAGCGGCAGATAGGCCGCCTCACCGGCCTTGACGGCGAAGGAGATGCCGACCAGTTGCGCCTGCATCGGATCGAGGGCGGTGGTCTCGGTGTCGAGCGCCGTCAGCGGGGCGGCCTCGATCTTCGCCAGCCAGCGGGCCAGCGTGGCTTCGTCGAGGATCGCCTCATAGCCGTCGGTGGCGTTCTTCACGGTTTCCAGCTTCGGCGCTTCAGGCATCGCGGCTTGCGCATTGCGCAGCCAGCTCTTGAAACCGAGTCGGCTGTACAGTTCGAAGAGCTTCGCCTCGTCGTTCGGGCGCGGCACGAGGTCGGCCAGGCGCAAGGGCAAATCGAGGTCGCAGGCGACGGTGACCAGCTTTCTGCCCAGTGGCAGGAAGTCGAGATGGGCGCGCAGGTTCTCGCCGACGGCGCCGCCGATCTCAGCGGCATGCGCGACGATCTCGTCGAGCGAGCCGTACTGGGCCAGCCATTTCGCCGCCGTCTTGGGGCCGACCTTGGCCACGCCCGGCACGTTGTCCACCGCGTCACCCATCAAGGCAAGGTAGTCGACGATGCGGTTCGGCGGCACGCCGAACTTCTCGGTAACGCCGGCCTCGTCGAGCACTTCGTTGCTCATGGTATTGATGAGCGTGACGTGGGTATTGACGAGTTGGGCGAGGTCCTTGTCGCCGGTCGAGATCACGCAGTCGGTGCGCTGCTCCGCGGCCTCCCTGGCCAGCGTGCCGATCACGTCGTCGGCCTCGACGCCATCGATCATCAGCAGCGGCCAACCCTCGGCGCGGATGCATTCGTGCAGGGGCTCGATCTGCGCGGCCAGGTCGTCGGGCATCGGCGGCCGGTTCGCCTTGTAATCGGGATACCACTGGTCGCGGAAGGTCTTGCCCTTGGCGTCGAACACCACCGCGCGATAATCTGCCTTATAGTCGGCTTCGAGCTTGCGCAGCATGGCCAGCACGCCCTTGATCGCTCCCGTCGGCTGGCCGCTCGCGGTGCGCAGGTCGGGCAGCGCATGGAAGGCGCGATAGAGATACGACGATCCGTCGACGAGGAGCAGAAGAGGCATATGAGCGCAAAAGAGAAACTGCCGAACATTCCCGACCCCTGGACGGCCGCGCCGGCGCAGATGGCCCAGTCGACGGCCCGCGAGGCCTGGCGGGTGTTCGGGATTATGTCAGAGTTCGTCGAGGCGACCGAACGCCTCGCCAACATCCAGCCCGCTGTCTCGATCTTCGGCAGTGCCCGCACGCCGCCAGGCTCGCCGTACTACCAGTTGACCGAAGAGATTGCACGCCTGCTCTCGGACTCCGGCTTCACGGTGATCTCGGGCGGCGGTCCGGGCGTCATGGAGGCCGCCAACAAGGGCGCCTTCGAAGGCAAGGGCGTCTCGGTCGGCCTCAACATCCAGTTGCCGCACGAGCAGGCGGCCAACCCCTACCAGGACCTCTCGCAGACCTTCCGCCACTTCTTCGCCCGCAAGTACATGTTCGTCAAGATCGCCACCGCCTACGTCGTAATGCCCGGCGGCTTCGGTACGCTCGACGAACTGCTGGAGGCGCTGACGCTGATCCAGACCGGCAAGTCGCCCAAGATCCCGCTGATCCTGGTCGGCAGCGAATTCTGGGCCGGCATGCTCGACTGGTTCCGCGCCCGGCTGGTCGCCGAAAAGATGATCAATCCCGAGGACATGGACCTGATTTCGGTGATCGACGATCCGGAATGCGTGGTCGCATCGATCTTCAATTATTACCAGAGCCGCGGCTTCAACCGGTTGCCCGTGGAGCACGAGCTGCTGCTCAATCTGTAGAATCCTCGCTGAGGAACCCACATGCGCCGCCGAATCCTGCTTCCCGCCACCCTTGTCCTGCTCGCCAGCCTGCCGGCCTTCGCCCAGCAGCGCCCCGCCGACCTGCAGCCGCTGCCCGAAATACCGCCGCCCCCGCCGATGGCGGACGACGCGCCGGAGCCGCAGGTGACCATCGTCAAGCGCGGTGAGGACACCATAGAGGAATACCGCGTCAACGGCCGCCTGTACATGATGAAGGTAACGCCGCCGCACGGCAGGCCCTACTTCCTGGTCGACAACCAGGGCGACGGCAAGTGGTCGCGGCACGAGGGCATTGAAACCGGCCTGCGCGTGCCCATGTGGGTCATCAAGACATTCTGATTCCTTTCCTCCGCTCACGCACATGCAGGCCCGCCGCCTTCCCGCCCGCCACGGCTTCCTCTGGCTGATCGCCAGCTTCAAGATCTTCCGCAGCAATCCGCCCCTCGTCACGGCACTGACCATGGGCTACATGTTCGTCGTCGTCGCGGTCAATCTGCTGCCCTATATCGGGCCTTTCCTGCTGCCGCTGGCCTTGCCGTCGCTGATCGTCGTGCTGGCCAACGGCTGTCGAGCCATCCAGCGCGGCGGCGGTGTCGGCAGCATTGCGCTCACCTTCGGCGTGCAGAAGCGCCGCGTCGAACTGGTCCGCCTGGGCGGCCTGCACCTGATCGGCTCGCTGCTCATCCTGGTCGCCAGCGCAATCATGGAGGGCGGGCCGATCACCCTGGTCGGACCGGGCAAGACAGTGGACGAAGAGGAGATGCTGGCCGCCATGGCCCGCCTGATGGTCGTCGCCCTGCCGGTCGTCGCCGCCTTCTGGTTCGCTCCCCTGCTGACGGCCTGGGACGAAGTGGCACCCATGAAGGCGGTGTTCTTCAGTTTCGTCGCCAGTTGGCGCAACTGGCGCGCCTTCGCCGTCTACGGCCTGGCCGCCGGCGTAATCGCCGTCGCGGTTCCCTTCATATTGCTGACCACCGCCAGCGCGGTTTCTGAATCCCTGGCCCACGTCCTGTCAATCTCGCTGAAGATGGTGCTGATCTTCGTCGTCGCGCCGATCATGATGGCCAGCGTCTTCGTCAGCTACCAGGACGTCTTTCACGGCGAAGCCGCCGGTGAGTGAACCGCTAGGCATCCTCGGCGGTACCTTCGACCCCATCCATACCGCCCACCTGCGCCTCGCCGAGGAGGCGACACGCCAGTTGCGCCTCGGTGGCATGCTCTGGATTCCCGCCGGCCAGCCGCGCCACCGCACCGCGCCGCTGGCCGCGCCGGAACACCGGCTGGCCATGGTCCGGGCTGCGCTTGCCGGGCACCCCGAATACCGCATCGACGACACGGAGGTTCGCGCCGATGCGCCGAGCTATACCGTGCCGACCCTCGAGCGCTTGCGCCGGGAGCTGGGCGGGGAGCGGCCGCTGGTCCTGCTGATGGGCGCCGACGCCTTCCTCGGTCTCGCGGCCTGGCACCGCTGGCGCGAACTGTTCCAGCTCGCACACATCGGCGTGGCATCGCGGCCGGGTTTCGACCTCGCCGCCGACGCCATGCCGACCGAACTGGCCGAGGAATTCCGCCGCCGCCACCGGAGCCAGTTCACCGCGCTGGCGACCGCACCGGCCGGCGCGGTGTGCAGCTTCCCGCTGTCGGCGGGGACGGTATCATCGACGGAAGTACGGACAAAGCTGCAGCAGGGCGCGGCGGTGGATCAATTGCTGCCGGCCCCCGTTCTCGACTATATTCGCCGTCATAGGCTCTACTCACACTGACAATGCAGACTGCCAAGCTCCAGCGCATCACCGTCGCGGCCCTCGAGGACATCAAGGGCCACGACATCGAAGTGATCAACACCACCAAGCTGACCTCCCTGTTCGACCGCATCATCATCGCCAGCGCCGACTCGACGCGCCAGGTCAAGGCGCTCGCCCGCAATGTCCGCGAGAAGGTCGAGGCGGCCGGCGGCGAAGTGATCGGCATCGAGGGCGAGGACACTGGCGAATGGGTGCTGGTGGACCTCGGCATCATCGTCGTCCATGTCATGCAGCCGGCGGTGCGCAACTACTACAACCTCGAGGAGCTTTGGCAGGTGAAGCCGCCGAAGCGCGCCCGGGCCAGCGACGAGGCGGCGGGATGAAACTGGTGGTTGCGGCAGTCGGCCACCGCATGCCCGCCTGGGTGGACGACGGCTTCGCCGAATACGCGAAGCGCATGCCGCGCGAAGCCCCGCTCGAACTCCTGGCCGTCAAGGCCGAGCCGCGCAATTCGGGCAAGCCGGTCGAAGCACTGATGGCCGCCGAGGCAGAACGCCTGCGCGCCGCACTGCCCGGCCAGTGCCGCCGCATCGTGCTCGACGAGCACGGCGAGGACATCACCACCGACAAGCTGGCCAGGCGCCTCGCCGCCTGGGCGCGGGAAGGCGACGTCGTCGCCTTCGTCATCGGCGGCCCCGACGGCCTGGATCCCGCGTTCAAGAAGGGTGCCCACGAAACGCTGCGCCTGTCCTCGCTGACGCTGCCGCACGGCATGGTGCGCATCATCCTCGCCGAAGCGCTCTATCGCGCCACCAGCCTGCTCAAGGGGCATCCCTACCACCGCGAATGAACATCCTGCCCGCCCGCATCTACCTTGCCTCGCGCAGCCCGCGCCGCCGCGAACTGCTGGCGCAGATCGGCGTCGCCTTCGACCTGCTGCTGTTCCGCGGCGACATCCGCCACGACCCCGACGTGCTGGAGGATACGCTGCAGGGCGAGCCCCCCGAGGCCTACGTCTGCCGCGTGGCGCGGGCCAAGGCGACCCACGGTGCCCGGCTGGCCAAGGAGCGCGGCCTGATCATGCGCCCCGTGCTGTCGGCCGACACGACGCTCGACCTCGACGGCGAGATCATCGGCAAGCCGCGCAACGTCGACGATGCGGTGGCCATCCTGCAGCGCCTGTCCGGCCGCGCGCACTTCGTGCTAACCGCCGTCGCGGTCGCCAACGAGCAGCGCATCGAGCATGCCCTGTCGGTCAGCGAGGTCCGCTTCCGCGCCCTGCAGGAAGAAGAGATCCTGCGCTACGTGCGCACCGGCGAACCGATGGACAAGGCCGGCGCCTATGGCATCCAGGGCCGCGCCGCGATGTTCGTCGAAGCGATCCGCGGCTCCCATTCCGGCATCGTCGGCCTGCCGCTGTGCGAGACGACGCTGCTGCTCAGGCAATTCGGCTACCCGATATGAACGAAGAATTCCTGATCAACTTCACGCCGCAGGAAACCCGGGTCGCCTTGCTCCAGCAGGGCATCGTCCAGGAACTGCACATCGAGCGCACCAACGGCCGCGGCATCGTCGGCAACGTCTATCTCGGCCGCGTGGTGCGCGTGTTGCCGGGCATGCAGTCCGCCTTCATCGACGTCGGCCTGGAGCGCACCGCCTTCCTGCACGTCGGCGACATCTGGAGCGAAAAGGCCGCCAACGGCAACGGCCACGACGGCCCGCGGCCGATCGAGCGCATCCTCAGCGAAGGCCAGCAACTGATGGTCCAGGTGCTGAAGGATCCGATCGGCACCAAGGGCGCCCGCCTGTCGACGCAGATATCCATCGCCGGCCGCCTGCTGGTCTACTTGCCGCAGGAGAAGCACATCGGCATCTCGCAGCGCATCGAGGACGATGCCGCGCGCGAGCAGTTGCGCGGCCGCATTCACGGCCTGTTGCCGCCGGACGAGGCGGGGGGCTATATCGCGCGCACCGTGGCCGAGAGCGCCAGCGAGGCGGAACTGGCCACCGACATCGCCTACCTGCGCCGCCTGTGGACGGAGATACGCGAGCGCAGCGAAGGCGCGCTGGCGCCGGTCATGCTGCACCACGACCTGACCCTGGCACAGCGGGTGCTGCGCGACCTGGTCACCCGCGACACCAGCCGCGTGCTGATCGATTCGCGCGAGAATTTCATGAAGCTGTCGAGCTTCGCGGAGGAATACATGCCGCAGTTGGCGCCGTTGCTGGCGCATTACCGGGGCGAGCGGCCGCTGTTCGACCTCAACGGCGTCGAGGACGAGATCCAGCGCGCGCTGGCGCGCCGCGTCGACCTCAAGTCGGGCGGCTACCTGATCATGGACCAGACCGAGGCCATGACCACCATCGACGTCAACACCGGCGGCTTCGTCGGCGTGCGCAACTTCGACGACACCATCTTCAAGACCAACCTGGAAGCGGCGCAGACCATCGCGCGGCAACTGCGCCTGCGCAACCTGGGCGGCATCATCATCGTCGACTTCATCGACATGGAATCCGCCGAACACCGCAACGCCGTCCTGACCGAATTCAACAAGGCGCTGGCGCGCGACCATACCCGCATCACGGTCAACGGCTTCACCCAGCTCGGTTTGGTCGAGATGACCCGCAAGCGCACCCGCGAATCGCTCGCCCACGTGCTCTGCGAGCCCTGCCCGACCTGCGGCGGCCGCGGCGAGATCAAGACCGCACGCACCGTCGCCTACGAGATCCTGCGCGAACTGCTGCGCGAAGCGCGCCAGTTCAATGCCCGCGAATTCCGCCTGCTCGCCGCGCCGGCCGTCATCGACCTCTTCCTCGATGAGGAATCGCAGGCGATGGCCATGCTGTCGGACTTCATCGGCAAACCGGTTTCGCTGCACGCCGAGCCGAGCTATACGCAGGAGCAGTTCGACATCGTTCTGCTCTGACAGCGACAGATTGAATTCCCGGTGCGGCCGGGGTAAGTTGGCACCTCCCCATACCAGAGAGAGACCAACATGAGCCAACAAGAATTCGACAGTCTCGTCCCGGAATTGCGGCTTTCGCGCCGCGGCTTCATCGTCACCTCGCTGGGCGCCGGCTTTGCGCTTGCCACGCAGCCGATCATGGCCCAGACCGCCATCAGGACCGACGCCGACGGGCTGACGGTCGGCGAGATCCAGGTGCCGACCGCCGACGGGCCGCTGGCGGCCTACCGTGCCATGCCGGCCGGCGGCAAGAACCTGCCGACGGTGCTGGTGGTGCATGAGATCTTCGGCGTACACGAATACATCAGGGACATCTGCCGCCGGCTGGCCAAGGCCGGCTATCTGGCCATCGCCGCCGAGATGTACGCGCGCCACGGCGACGTCGCGAAAATGAGCAACATCCGCGACATCCTCGACGGCCCGGTGGCCGCCGCCTCGGATGCCGAGCACATGAGCGACCTCGACGCCTGTGCGGCCTGGGCGGCGCAGAACGGCGGCGACCCGGCGCGGCTGGGCATCACCGGCTTCTGCCGCGGCGGGCGTACCACCTGGCTCTATGCCGCGCACAATCCGAAGCTGAAGGCGGCCGTCGCCTGGTATGGCCAGCTCGACGGCGCGCCGTCGGCGAAGCAGCCGAAATGGCCGATCGACCTCTCCGACAAGGTGAAGCCTGCGGTGCTCGGGCTCTACGGCGGCCAGGATCAGGGCATCTCGCTCGACGACGTCGAGGCCATGCGCGACGCACTGAAGAAGGCGGGCAGCAAGTCGGAACTGCACGTCTATCCCGAGGCGCCGCATGCCTTCCACGCCGACTACCGGCCGACCTATCGCAAGGAGTTCGCGGAGGACGGCTGGCGGCGCATGCTGGCCTGGTTCAAGGCCAACGGACTCTAGTCGAAGTAGCTGCGCGCCTCCTCGAAGCGCGCGGCGAAATAGCCGTCGGCCAGGCTGTCGGTGCGCACCCGCGCCGCGCCGCGGCTCGACGGGGCGTGGATGAAGCGCCCGTCGCCGAGATAGATGCCGACGTGGGAGCGCGGGCGGCGCAAGGTGTTGAAGAACACCAGGTCGCCCGGTTTCATTTCGTCCGCGGCAACCCTTCGGCCCCTCTTCGCCATATCGGCCGCCGAGCCGGTCAGCCGGATGCCGACCGCCCGGTCGAAGACATAGCTGACCATGCCGCTGCAGTCGAAGCCCGCGTCGGGATTGCGGCCGCCGAAGCGGTACTTCGTTTCCAGCAAGCCAAGCGAGAACAGCACGACTTCCTCGGCGCCGCCGCTGCGCTCGGGGTGGCGTACCGCCACATCTGACTTTTCGGGCACGGTCGGCGCCGAGCCGCAGCCGGCGAGCAGCACGACAGTCAATATCAGCATAAGGCGTACGATCATCGCTTCATCCTAGTCGGCTAGACTTGGCCTTGTCGGTTCGAACAAAGGAGCAAACGCCATGCAATTGCGCGACCCCGGGCTGCTGCGCAGCCATGCCTACATCGACGGTGCCTGGCTAGGCACCGCCGCCACCTTCCCGGTCGCCGACCCGGCCAGTGGCGAAGTGCTCGCCCGGGTAGCCGAGCTCGGCGCGGCTGAGACCCGCCGCGCCATCGAAGCCGCCAATGCCGCCTGGCCGGCCTGGCGCAGGCAAACCGCGAAGCAGCGCGCCGCGATCCTGCGCAAGTGGTTCGATCTGATCCTCGCCAACGCCGACGATCTGGCGCTGCTGATGACCCGTGAGCAGGGCAAGCCGCTGGCCGAGGCCAAGGGCGAGATCGCCTACGGCGCCAGCTTCGTCGAGTGGTTCGCCGAAGAGGGTAAGCGCATCTACGGCGACGTCATACCGTCGCCCGCCGCCGACAGGCGGCTTGTCGTGCTGAAGCAGCCGATCGGCGTCTGCGCCACCATCACGCCCTGGAATTTCCCCACCGCGATGATCACGCGCAAGGTGGCGCCGGCACTGGCAGCCGGCTGCACGGTGGTCGCGAAGCCTGCCGAGCAGACGCCGCTCTCGGCGCTGGCGCTAGCCGAACTGGCCGAGCGCGCCGGCTTCCCGCCCGGCGTGTTCAATGTCGTCACCGGCTCAGCCGCGGCGGCGCCGGTCATCGGCGCGGAACTGACCGCCAACCCGATCGTCCGCAAGCTCTCCTTCACCGGCTCGACCGAGGTCGGCCGGCTGCTGATGGCGCAATGTGCGCCGACGATCAAGAAGGTCTCGCTGGAGCTCGGCGGCAACGCACCCTTCATCGTCTTCGACGACGCCGATCTCGACGCCGCGGTCGAGGGTGCCATGTCCTCGAAATACCGCAACGCCGGTCAGACCTGCGTCTGTGCCAACCGGCTGCTGGTGCAGGACGGCATCTACGACGCCGTCGCCGAACGTCTGGCCGACAAGGTACGTGAGCTGAAGGTCGGCGCCGGCGTCGAGCCGGGCGTGAGCCAGGGACCGCTGATCGACGCGGCGGCGCTGGCCAAGGTCGAGGCGCTGGTCGCCGACGCGGTGGCCAAGGGCGCCCGCGTGCTGACCGGCGGCCGGCGCCACGAGCTCGGCGGCACCTTCTACCAGCCGACCGTGCTGGCCGACGTGACGGCCGACATGCGTTGCGCGCGGGAGGAGATCTTCGGCCCGGTGGCGCCGCTGTTCCGCTTCAGGACCGAGGCCGAGGCCATCGAGCTCGCCAATGCCACGGAATACGGGCTGGCCGCTTACTTCTTCGCCCGCGATCTGGGCCGCGTCTGGCGCGTCGCCGAGGCGCTCGAATACGGCATCGTCGGCGTCAATACCGGCATCATCTCCAACGAGGTGGCGCCCTTCGGCGGCGTCAAGCAATCGGGCATCGGCCGCGAAGGCTCGCGCTACGGCATCGAAGACTATCTGGAGATCAAATACGTCTGTCTGGCGGTCTAAGCGGCTAGCGGGCCAGCAATTGCTGGCCCTTGCGCCAGAACTGCCAAGCCACGACAGCGCGTTTTAACCAGCGCCACGCCGCGCGGGGCCGCGCCACCGCAACGGCAACGCCAACGCCCACCACGACTTCCGGATGGCCGCGCAACCAGGCATATCCGGCGCGCACCTGATCCGCGGCACCCAGCACCGGGGCCAGTCCGCCCGCATGGGCGATCCATCGATCGCGCAGCATGTCCGACTTGAATTGCAGGCGCTGTTTCTTCAGCGCCAACTGCAGTTGCCGCGAGTTCATGGTCCGGGCGTCCGGCTGTCTGGCTCGGCAGCCGCGCGATCCTTGGCCAGTTCGGCCAGGCTGCCGACGAACAGGCTCGAAGGTGTCGTTGCCAGACGTCGCGCGACGAGCAGGCAGATCGAACCGCCGCCGAGAAACAGTGCCGCAAATACGCCCAAGGCCAGCAGGCGGTTACTGTCCCAGAGCAGGACGGTGACGAAAGCGGCGAGGAAGATCGCGCCGGCGCCGAGCAGAAGCACCGCCCCGATGCTGTAGGCGATGAGACCGACGGTGCGTGCCTTCTCTTCCTGGATCTCGACCGCCAGCAACTCCAGCCGGTTCTGCAGCAGGGCCAGCCCGGTCGCGGCCAGTCCCCGCAGCGAGGCGAACAGCCCGCCGCGGGACGACAAATCAGCCATGGATCAGCGACGGCCGATCAGCAGGCCGATGACAAGGCCGATGCCGGCGGCGATGCCGACCGACTTCCAGGGGTTGTCGTGCACGTACTCGTCGGTGGCATGGCCCGCTTCCTTGGCCTTTTCGACCACGGCTGCTTGCGCATCGGCAAGGCTGGCCCGTGCCTTGGCGAGGTTGTCCTCAATCTTGCCGCGCAGGGCGCTGACCTTGTCACCAGCCTGGCTGGCAGTGGCACGCAACAATTCTTCGGCGTCGGCAACAACCACCTTCATGTCGGCAATCAATTGATCCTTGTTAACCACTTTTGCGTCGCTCATGATTTTCCCTTTCCGGTCACAGACTGAACTACCAATAGCAACTTAGCGCCAATACCGTTGCCGCGCAATGACAAGGGTCATATTTTCCATTCGTAGTCGATCGTCAGTGGCGCGTGGTCGCTGAAGCGCCGATCCTTGTAGATGGCAGCGCGCCGAGCCGTCGCCGCCAACCCCGGCGTCGCAATTTGGTAGTCGATGCGCCAGCCGACGTTCCTGGCCCAGGCCTGGCCACGATTGGACCACCAGGTGTAGGCCTCGCCGGTGGTATCCGGATGCAGGCGCCGATAGACATCCGCCCAGTCCTGCCGGTCGAACACCTGGGTCAGCCAGGCCCGCTCCTCCGGCAGGAAACCGGAGTTCTTCTGGTTCGACTTCCAGTTCTTCAGGTCGATTTCCCGGTGCGCGATGTTCCAGTCGCCGCACAGCACCATTTCCCGACCCTCGGCACGCAAGGCCGCCAGGTGCGGATAGAACATCTCCATGAAGCGGAACTTGGCCGCCTGCCGTTCGGGCGAACTGGAACCGGACGGCAGGTAGACCGAGATCACCGAGAGCTTGCCCCAATCGGCGCGCACGTAGCGCCCTTCGGCATCGAACTCCGGGCTGCCGATACCGACCGTCACGCGGTCCGGCTCCTGGCGCGCATAGATGCCAACGCCGCTGTAGCCCTTCTTCTCGGCGTGATGGAACCAGCCGCGGTAGCCGGGCGGCGCGCGCATGCCATCCGTCATGTCGGACGCCTGCGCCTTGAGCTCCTGCACGCACAGGATGTCCGGCCCTTCGCCGGCCATCCACTGAAATACGCCTTTCGTCGCCGCCGAGCGGATACCATTGAGGTTGAGCGTGGTTATGCGTAGCATGCGGAACAGTCAGGAAGGGCTGGAAGGGAAGATGGATTTTAGTCGCGATTTCATTGCCTTCGCCTGCGAGCGCGGCGTGTTGCGCTTCGGCGAATTCAAGACCAAGGCGGGGCGCCTGTCGCCCTACTTCTTCAACGCCGGCCTGTTCAGCGACGGCGAATCGCTCGCCCGCCTCGCCGACTTCTATGCCCGCGCCATCCTCGCCTCGGGCCTCCAGTTCGACGTGCTGTTCGGACCCGCCTACAAGGGCATCCCGCTTGCTGCCGCCACTGCCATGGCGCTTGCGGACAAGGGCCGCAACACGCCCTTTGCCTACAACCGCAAGGAAACCAAGGACCACGGCGAGGGCGGCACGCTGGTCGGCACGCCGCTCTCCGGCCGCGTGCTGGTGATCGACGACGTCATTTCCGCCGGCACCTCGGTGCGCGAATCGGTGGAACTGATCCGCGCTGCCGGCGCCACGCCCGCCGGCGTGGTCATCGCACTGGACCGCCAGGAGCGCGGCCAGGGCGCGCTGTCTGCCGTGCAGGAAGTGGAGCAGAGCTATGGCATGCCGGTCATCGCCGTCGCCAGCCTGCTCGACCTGATCGCCTACCTGCGCGGCCATCCCGAACTCGAACAGGTACTGCCGGCCGTCAGCCGTTACAGGGAGCAATATGGGGTCGCTTAGGGCTTTGTTGCCACTCGTGCTCGTCCTGTCCGCGATTCCCGCTTCGGCGCGCATCTACTGCTGCACCGACGGCAACGGCCGCCGCGTCTGCGGCGACATCCTGCCGGTGCAGTGCCAGACGCGCGCCTACAACGAATTCAACCCCCAGGGCGTGCTCAAAAAGAAATACGACGCACCGCTGACGCCGGAGCAGCGCGTGCAGCGCGATGCCGAACTGGCGAAGAAGAAGGCGGCAGAGCACGCGGCGGCGGAGCAGGCGCGCCGCGACAAGGCCATGCTGGCGAGCTACAACAGCGTAGCCGACATCGATGCCAAGCGCGCGCGCACGGTGACCGGCGCGCAGGCCGACATCAAGACGGCCGAGGAGCGGCTGGAGGCGGTGCAGCTGCGGCTCGAAAAGTTGCGCAAGAGTGTCGAGCGCTACAACAACGAAAAGAAACCCGTGCCCGAATCCTTGCAGGCCAACCTGCGCGACAGCGAGGCGGATATGGTCATGCGGCAAAAGACCCTCGAACTGAAGAAGCAGGAACTGGTCACGATCCAGCAACACTTCGACCATGACCGCCAGCGCTTCATGGAGCTGACCGGCAAGAACCATGGCGCGGCAGCCGCGCCTGCTGCTCCCGTCCGCTAGCCGGCCAGCTTCTGCCGCAGCAGGTCATTGACCTGCTGCGGATTGGCCTTGCCCTTGCTGGCCTTCATCACTTGGCCGACCAGGGCGTTGAAGGCCTTTTCCTTGCCGGCACGGAATTCCTCGACCGACTTCGGATTCGCCGCTAGCACTGCGTCGATGATCGGCCCGATCGCCGACGCATCCGAGACCTGCTTGAGGCCGCGCGCCTCGATCACCGCGTTGGCGTCCTTGGCTTCGCCGGTCCAGAGCGCGTCGAATACCTCCTTCGCCAGCTTGGACGACAGGGTACCGTCGGCGACGCGGCGCACCAGGCCGGCGAGTTGCTGCGCCGACACGGGACTCGCGGCGATGCCGCGTTCCTCGCGATTGAGGCGCGCCGAGAGTTCGCCCTGCATCCAGTTGGCGACCAGCTTGGCGCTTTCGGCGCCGGCGATGGCAACGGCCTGCTGAAAGTAGTCGCCTGCCTCGCGCTGCGCGGTGAGCATGGCGGCATCGTAGGCCGACAATCCGAATTGGGATTGCAGGCGCGCCTGCATCGCCTGCGGCAGCTCGGGCAGCGTACTCTTCACTTCTGCTATCCACGCCGGCGTGATCTCCAGCGGCAGCAGGTCGGGATCGGGGAAGTAGCGATAGTCGTGCGCATCCTCCTTCGAGCGCATGGCGCGCGTCTCGCCGGTATCCGGGTCGAACAGCACCGTGGCCTGCCGGATCTTGCGGCCTTCCTCGATTTCGTTGATCTGCCAACTGATCTCGTAGTCGATGGCCTGCTGGAGGAAGCGGAAGGAGTTGAGGTTCTTGACCTCGCGGCGGGTACCGAGCGGCGCGCCGGGCCGCCGTACGGAAACGTTGGCGTCGCAGCGGAAGCTGCCTTCCTGCATGTTGCCGTCGCAGATGCCGATCCAGGTCACCAGGGAGTGCAGCGCCTTGGCGTACGCCACCGCCTCGGCCGAGGAAGCCATGTCGGGTTCGGTCACGATCTCGAGCAGCGGCGTGCCGGCACGGTTGAGGTCGATGCCGGTCTTGCCATGGAAGTCTTCGTGCAGCGACTTGCCGGCGTCTTCTTCCAGATGGGCGCGCGTCAAATGCACGAACTTTTCAGTGTCGCCAACGCGTATCGTCAGGCCGCCGCCCTGCACGACGGGGATTTCGAAATGGCTGATCTGGTAGCCCTTGGGCAGGTCGGGATAGAAGTAGTTCTTGCGCGCAAACATCGAGCGCGGCGCGATCTGGGCGCCCACTGCCAAGCCGAACTTGATGGCGCAGACCACGGCCTCGCGGTTCAGGACCGGCAGCACGCCGGGCAGCGCGATATCGACCGCGCAGGCCTGGCGGTTCGGCTCGGCGCCGAAGGCCGTCGCGGCGCCGGAAAATATCTTCGACTTCGTCTGCAACTGGGCGTGGGTCTCCAGCCCGATGACCACTTCCCACTGAGCTTCCCGCTGGCTCATATCAGATACTCATGAACACTTGCCGGATTTGGCATCGACCAGGATCGGCCAGACGTAGTCGAAGCTGTCGCCCTGGCAGCGATCCTTGCAACTGTTGAAGGCGACCGTGACTTTCCCCTCCTGCTCCCAGACGCGGACCGTGCAGCCCCCTTTGTGGGACGACAGCGTGACGGACGGCTCCTTGGCGGTCTGGTGGAAGTCCTTGAGGGCGAACGCGCATTTGCCGCGCTTGGGCACCTGGATCTCGGCCTGCATTGCGCTGACCTGCGAGTTGGTCACGGCCAGCTTCAGCTTGCCGCCGTAGCCGGTCGGGTCGCGATAGGAACAGTCGGTCTTGACGGTGATCGGCCTGACGGCGATCGGCTTGATGCTGCGGCCGGCCAGGCGGCTGTAGGTCTCCGTCGGCGCAGCCGGTGCGGGCGCCGGCTTGGCGGCCGCAGGGGCCGGAGCGGGCGCCGGGGTCGGCGCCGGCTTGGCGGCCACCGGCGGCTCCTTGGTCGCGCAGCCGGCGAGCAGGACGACGACGAAAGCGGCGCAGGCGATCGGGTTACGGCTCTTCATCTCAGTCTCCTATGGGCGGACACCGGCGATGCCAGTCGGTGGCCTGTTGGTATTGATGGGCGACATTGAGCATCGTCGACTCGCCGAACCAGGGCCCGATGAGCTGCAGCCCTACCGGCATATCCGCCGTGCCGAAGCCGCAGGGAATCGACATGCCCGGCAAGCCGGCGAGATTGACGGCAATCGTATAGATGTCGGCGAGATACATCTGCACCGGGTCGGCGCTCTTGGCGCCGAAGGAGAATGCCACCGAGGGCGAGGTCGGCCCCATGATGACGTCGCAGACCTTGAAGGCTTCCTGAAAGTCAGTCGCGATGAGACGCCGGATCTTCTGCGCCTGCAGATAGTAGGCGTCGTAATAGCCGTGCGACAGCACGTAGGTGCCGATCAGGATGCGCCGCTTGACCTCGGCGCCGAAGCCTTCCGCGCGGCTCTTGCAGTACATCTCGGTCAGGTCGCCGTACTCGGCCGCCCGGTGGCCGTAGCGCACGCCGTCGAAACGCGACAGGTTGGAGCTGGCCTCGGCCGGTGCGATCACGTAGTAGGCCGGCACCGACAGGCCGGAATTGGGCAGGCTGACTTCGACCGTGGTGGCGCCGAGCTGGCGGTACTGGTCAAGCGCGGCGGCGACTGCGGCGCGGACATCATCGTCCATGCCGGGACCGAAGAACTCCTTCGGCAGGCCAATGCGCAGACCGGCCAGCGGCCTGGCCAGGTCGCGCGAGTAATCCTCGGCCTCGCGCTGCAGCGAGGTCGAGTCGCGTTCGTCGAAACCGGCCATGGCGGACAGCAGCAGCGCGCAATCCTCGGCCGACTTCGCCATCGGCCCGCCCTGGTCGAGCGAGGAAGCGAAGGCGATCATGCCGTAGCGCGACACGACGCCGTAGGTTGGCTTGAGGCCGGTCAGGCCGCACAGCGCCGCCGGCTGGCGAATCGAGCCGCCGGTGTCCGTGCCCGTCGCGATCGGCGCCAGCCGCGCCGCCACGGCGGCGGCCGAACCGCCCGAGGAGCCGCCCGGCACGCGATTCGTGTCCCAGGGGTTCTTCACCGGTCCGAAATGCGAGGTCTCGTTCGACGAGCCCATGGCGAACTCGTCCATGTTGAGCTTGCCGAGCGTCACCATGCCGGCCGTCTTCAACTGCGAGACCACATGGGCGTCGTAGGGCGACACGAAATTGGCGAGCATCTTCGAGCCGCAGGTGGTCCGCCAGCCCTCGGTGCAGAAGATGTCCTTGTGCGCCAGCGGCACGCCCAGCAGCGGGCCGCAATGTTCACCGGGGCCCTTCGCGCGGCGCGCGTCGGCGGCGCGTGCCATGGCCAGCGTCCGCTCGCGGTCCGTGGTGATGAAGGCGTTGAGGGCAGGGTTGAGGCGCTCGATGCGGTCGAGGAACAGCGTCGCCAGCTCGACCGCCGAAACCTTCTTCGCCGCCAGTGCGGCGGACAGTTGCTGCAGGCTGGACTCGATCATTCGATGACCTTCGGCACCAGGTACAGGCCGGCCTCGGTCTCCGGCGCAATGGCCTGGAAGGCATCGCGGCGATCCGGCTCGCTCACCGCGTCGGCGCGCAGCCGCTGGACGACGTCCATGGCATGGGCCATGGGGGCGATGCCCGACGTGTCCACCGCCTGCAACTGCGCGATGAAGGCGAGGATGCCATTCAACTGGTCGCGGGTGCGTCCGGCTTCGTCGGGCGAAAGCTCAAGGCGGGCCAACCGGGCGATCCGGCCAACCTCTTCTGGATTCAGGGACATATCGGCTAAAGGCGGGGCGAGTAGCGGGGTGAATAGGGCGACAAACACGGCTCTTGCATGACGGGATACGTTATCATAAGCCATTTCGGCGCCTGCCCATGCGGGTCGGCCGCTCCCGACAGACCGCAGTTTCGACCACTACTGGGATTCCCGATGTTCGGCATTCTCCGCTCCTACTTTTCCAACGACCTCGCCATCGACCTCGGCACCGCCAACACGCTTATCTACGTTCGCGGCAAGGGTATCGTGCTCGACGAACCGTCCGTGGTCGCGATCCGCACCGAAGGCGGACCCAACGCCAAGAAGACCATCCAGGCGGTCGGCGCTGCCGCCAAGCAGATGCTCGGCAAGACGCCCGGCAACATCACCGCCATCCGGCCGATGAAGGACGGCGTCATCGCCGACTTCACGGTGACCGAGCAGATGCTCAAGCAGTTCATCAAGAAGGTGCACGACTCGCGCCTATTCTCGCCCAGCCCTCGCATCATCATCTGCGTGCCCTGCGGCTCGACACAGGTCGAGCGCCGCGCCATCCGCGAATCCGCGCTCGGCGCCGGCGCCAGCCAGGTGTACCTGATCGAGGAGCCGATGGCCGCCGCGATCGGCGCCGGCCTGCCGGTCTCCGACGCCACCGGTTCGATGGTGGTCGACATCGGCGGCGGCACCACGGAAGTGGGCGTCATCTCGCTGGGCGGGATGGTCTACTCCGGCTCGGTGCGCGTCGGCGGCGACAAGTTCGACGAAGCGATCATCAACTACATCCGCCGCAACTACGGCATGCTGATCGGCGAAACCACCGCCGAACAGATCAAGAAGGAAATCGGTTCGGCCTTCCCCGGTTCCGAGGTGCGGGAGATGGAGGTGAAGGGCCGCAACCTGGCGGAGGGCATTCCGCGCAGCTTCACCATCTCGTCGAACGAGATCCTGGAGGCGCTCACCGATCCGCTCAACCAGATCGTCGGTTCGGTGAAGATGGCGCTCGAGCAGACGCCGCCCGAACTCGGTGCCGACATTGCCGACAAGGGCATGGTGCTGACCGGCGGCGGCGCCTTGCTGCGCGACCTCGACCGCCTGATGATGGAAGAAACCGGCCTGCCGGTCATCGTCGCCGACGATCCGCTGACCTGCGTCGTGCGCGGTTCGGGCATCGCGCTGGAAAAGATGGACAAACTCGGCAGTATTTTTGCTAACGAGTAAGCCCACCGCCCGTTAGGGTGCGGATCGGCGCCACAGCCGCGCCGTCGCGTCATTGCCGGGAGTCATCGTCGCCTTGATCTCCACCGTCGGACATTCGCCGCCACCCTTCTTCAAACGGGGTCCGGCGCCGCTCGCCCGGCTATTCTTCTTCGTCTCGCTGTCGGTCACGCTGCTGGTGGCCGACTTGCGCTTCCACACGCTGGAGACTGCCCGCCGGGCCGTCGCAACGGTATTGTGGCCGATCCAGCGTATCGCCTATGTGCCGGTCGATGCCGGCATGGACCTGAGCGAGTACTTTTCGACGCTCTATTCGCTGAAGACCGAGAACGACCAGTTGCGCCGCCGGGAGCTGGCCACGGCCAACCAGTTGCTGCGCCAGGGCCACCTCGAAGAGGAGAACCGCCGCCTGCGCGCGCTGCTCGACATGCGCGAGCGCCAGCCGGCCGAAGGCCGCGTGGCGGAAATCCTCTACGCCGCGCGCGATCCCTTCACGCGCAAGATCATCGTGGACAAGGGCAGCAACGCGGGCGTCGAATCCGGCCAGCCGGTCATCGACGAACTGGGCGTATTGGGCCAGGTCACCCGGACCTATCTCTTCACCAGCGAAGTGACGCTGCTGACCGACAAGGACCAGGCGATCCCGGTTCAGGTGCAGCGCAGCGGCCTGCGCGCAGTGCTGGCCGGTTCCGGCATCGGCACCATGGAACTGCGCTTCCTGGCCGCCAATGCCGACGTCCAGCCCGGCGACATCCTGATCACCTCGGGGCTCGACGGCGTCTATTTGCCCGGCCTGCCGGTCGCCAAGGTGGTCAACATCGACCGCGACAACTCGTTCTCCTTCGCCCGCATCGACTGCGTGCCGATCGCCGGGGTGGAGCGCCACGGCCAGGTGCTGATCCTCGGCCGCCGCACCACGCCGCCCTTGCCGGCCGAGTCGGCGCCCGCTCCGGCCAAGCCCGCCAAGGGCGCCAAGGTGAGAAGGAAGCCCTGATGCAGCCGACCCAGTCCAGCCGCCGCATCCTGCTGCCGGTCAAACCCTGGTTCATGTTCGCCAGCCTGATCGCGGCCTTGTTCCTGAACGTGGTGCCGCTGGGCCGCTTCGCCGCCATGCCCGACTGGGTGGCATTGGTGCTGCTTTTCTGGTGCATCCACCAGCCGCTCAAGGTCGGCATGGGCGCCGCCTTCACCCTCGGCCTGCTGATGGATGTCGCCAACGCCAGCATCATGGGCCAGCATGCACTCGCCTACGTGATGCTCGCCTTCGGCTCCGGCGTCCTGTCGCGGCGCATCCTCTGGTTCCCGCTGCTCCAGCAGGCCCTTCATGTGCTGCCGATCCTGGTCGGCAGCCAGGTCATCATGCTGCTGATCCGGCTCGCCGTCGGCGGCGACTTCCCCGATCTGGCCTGGTTCCTGGGCGGCTTCATCGGCGCCGCGCTCTGGTATCCGCTCACCTACCTGCTGCTGCTGCCGCAGTACCAGCCTGTCGAGCGCGACGACAACCGACCGATCTAGGCCGTGGAATTCAAGAACCCCCAGGAAGATCTGGAGCGCTTCCGCAACCGGCTGACGATCGCCGGCGGCTTCGTCCTGTTCTGCTTCGGCCTGCTGTTCGCGCGCTTCTTCTGGCTGCAGATCGTCCAGCACGCCTACTACGACACGCGCGCCGAGGACAACCGCATTTCGTTGGTGCCGATCGTGCCCAACCGGGGCCTGATCCTGGACCGCAACGGCGTCATCCTGGCCCGCAACTACTCGGCCTATACGCTGGAGATCACGCCATCGAAGATCAATGGCGACCTCGAGGCGGCGATCGACGAACTGGCCACCGTCGTGGACGTGCAGGCCAAGGACCGCAAGCGCTTCAAGAAGCTGCTCGAGGAGAGCAAGAATTTCGAGTCGCTGCCGATCCGCACCCGGCTGACCGACGAAGAGGTCGCCCGGTTCATCGCCCACCGCTACCGATTCCCGGGCATGGACATCAAGGCCCGCCTGTTCCGCCAGTATCCGTTCGGCGCCTTCGCCGCGCACCTGCTCGGCTACATCGGTCGCGTGAACGACAAGGACCTCGAGCGCATCGCCGGCGAGGAGCAGGAGGCCAACTATCGCGGCACCGACCATTTCGGCAAGACCGGCCTGGAGCAGCACTATGAATTCGACCTCCATGGCACCACCGGCTTCGAGCAGGTCGAGGTCGACGCCGGCGGCCACGCCGTGCGCACGCTGGAACGCACCGCGCCGGTGGCCGGCAACGACCTGACCCTGACGGTCGACGCCAAGCTGCAGGAAATCGCCGAAAAGGCCTTCGGCACGCGGCGCGGCGCGCTGGTCGCCATCGAGCCCGCCACCGGCGGCATCCTGGCGCTGGTCTCGGTGCCGAACTACGACCCCAACCTGTTCGTCGACGGCATCGGCACCTCGGACTGGGACGGCCTGAACACCAGTGCCGACAAACCGATGGTCAACCGGGCGCTGAACGGCGCCTATCCGCCCGGCTCCACCTTCAAGCCCTACATGGCGCTCGCCGCGCTGACGCTGGGCAAGCGGCGGCCGGAGCAGGTCATCTACGACCCGGGCTACTTCAACTTCGGCAACTACACCTTCCGCGACGACAAGAAGGGTGGTCACGGCATGGTCAACATGTACGCCTCGATCGTGCACTCGTGCGACACGTACTACTACATGCTGGCCAACGACCTCGGCATCGACAACATCGCCAACTTCATGCGCCAGTTCGGCTTCGGCCAGAAGACCGGCATCGACCTGGGCATCGAGGGCACCTCCGAATCGGAAGGCGTGCTGCCGTCGCAGGAGTGGAAGCGCAAGCGCTTCAAGAAGCCCGAACAGCAGAAGTGGTACGCCGGCGAGACCATCTCGATCGGCATCGGCCAGGGCTACAACTCGTATACGCCGATCCAGCTCGCCCAGGCCGTGGCCGGGCTCGCCAACGACGGCGTGATGTACCGGCCGCATCTGGTCCGGACCGTCACAGACGCCCGCACGGGCGAGAAGCGCGCACCGGTGCCAACGCCGCCGCGCACGATAGCGATCAAGCAGGAGCACATCGACGTCGTCAAGCAGGCGATGGTCGGTGTGAACAAGGAAGGCACCGGAGCCCGCGCCTTCGCCGGCGCGGGCTATGTGTCAGCCGGCAAGACCGGTACGGCGCAGGTGTTCTCGTACAAGGGCGCGGAGCACAAGACGGAGACCATGGCCGCCCACCTGCGCGACCACGCCTTGTTCATCGCCTACGCGCCGGCCGAGCAGCCGACGATTGCCCTCGCCGTGCTGGTCGAGAACGGCGGCTTCGGCGCCCAGGCGGCGGCGCCGATCGCCCGCCAGGTACTCGACTACTACCTGCTCGGCAAGGTGCCGAACGCTCCCGCACCTGCCGACGAAGCCGCCCGTGAGGAAGAGCAATGAATCCTGACTGGCATCCGCGCGTGCTGCTGTATCGGCTGTTGGCGCCAATCGACCTGCCGCTCCTGATGTTGTCCGGCCTGCTGGTGCTGACCGCGCTGGCCATGGTGGCCAGTGCCTCTCCCGAGCGGATCGGCAACCAGTTGCTCAACATCGGCGTCGCCCTGCTGGTGATGCGCATCGTCGCGCAGGTGCCGCCGCAGCGCCTGATGCATCTCGCCTTGCCGATCTTCGCGGGCGGTGTGCTGCTGCTGGTCGGGGTCGCCCTGTTCGGCGACGTCACCAAAGGCGCGCGCCGCTGGCTGAACCTCGGCTTCATGCGCATCCAGCCTTCGGAAATGATGAAGATCGCGATGCCGCTGATGCTGGCCTGGTACTTTCAGAGGCACGAGGCGCTGCTGCGCCTGCGCGACTACGCGGTCGCCACCCTGATCCTGCTGGTGCCGACGGCGCTGATCGCACGCCAGCCCGACCTTGGCACCGCCATCCTGGTGCTCGCCGCCGGCTTCTACGTCATCTTCCTGGCCGGCCTGCCCTGGAAGATCATCGTCGGCATGCTCGGCGCGGCGGCGGCCGGCGCGCCGCTGGTCTGGGGCATGCTGCACGACTACCAGCGCGCCCGCATCGTCACCCTGCTCGATCCGGAGAAGGATCCGCTCGGCAAGGGCTTCCACATCATCCAGTCAACCATCGCCATCGGTTCGGGCGGCATCATCGGCAAGGGCTGGGGCCAGGGCACCCAGGCGCAGCTCGAGTTCATTCCCGAGCGCCATACCGACTTCATCTTCTCGGTCTTCTCAGAGGAGTTCGGTCTGCTCGGCAACATGCTGCTGCTCGGCCTCTACGCCATGCTTATCGCCCGCGGCATGATGATCGCGGTCAATGCCGCAACCCTGTTCTCGCGCCTGCTGGCCGGCGCCATCACGCTGATCTTCTTCACCTACGCGTTCGTCAACATGGGCATGGTCAGCGGCATCCTGCCCGTGGTCGGCGTGCCCCTGCCCTTCATCAGCTACGGCGGCACCGCGCTGGTCACGCTGTTCGTCGGCATCGGCATCCTGATGTCGATCCACCGCCATCGCATGCTGGTACAAAAATGATGATCACCCGCCTCGCCGTTGTTCTGTTCGCCCTCGCGCTCGCCGCCTGCGGCACCACCAGCCGCAAGGGCGGCTACTACCAGGATGACGGCCCGGGCGAGCATCCGCCGGTCAATGTCGCCGACGTTCCCGATGCCGAGCCGCGCACCGAACCGCCGCACCGCTATGCCAACCGTCCCTACAGCGTGCTCGGCCGCGACTATGTGCCGCTCAAGCCGGGTGCCCCTTACCGTGCCACGGGCATCGCCAGTTGGTATGGCCGCAAGTTCCACGGCCAGAAGACCTCGATCGGCGAGACCTACGACATGTATGCCATGACGGCGGCGCATCCGACCTTGTCGATTCCTTCCTATGCGCGGGTCACCAACGTTGCCAACGGCCGCTCGGTGGTGGTGCGCGTCAATGATCGCGGACCCTTCCTGCATGGTCGGATCATCGATCTTTCCTACGCGGCTGCGGCCAGGCTCGGCTACATCGGCAACGGCAGCGCCAAGGTCACGGTCGAGAGCGTCGGACCGGGCACCGAGTCGGTGCCCGACAATATGCCGCAGCGTACCGCCGCGGCTGACTTTTCGCCGCGAGCGCTTCCAGAAGTGGTTGACGGGCACGGCATCTACCTGCAGTTGGGCGCATTCAGCAATGCCGACAACGCAGACAACCTGCGCAATCAGCTCGCCCGCGAACTGGACGACAACCTGCGCGGCCGTCTGGTAATACGCCGTGGCGGCGGCTACTACCGCGTCCAGCTCGGCCCCTGGGCCACTCACGACGATGCCCGGCGCGCTGCCGCGCAATTGGATGCGCTCATCGACGGCGAGCCGGTCGTAGTGCAAAGATAGGCCGTCCCTATAATCCGAATTCCCGTCCGCAAGACCTGTCCATGCGTGCCCTGATCTTCCTGCTGTCCCTGCTTGGCTCCGCGTTTGCCATCGCCCAGGCCATGCCCGCGCCCGCCGTCGCCGCCCGCGCCTGGCTGCTGATCGACCATTCCTCCGGCCAGTCGCTCGCCGAGCACGAGGCCGATGCGCGCATCGAGCCCGCCGCGCTGACCAAGCTGATGACGGCCTACCTCGCCTTCGCCGCGCTCAAGCAGGGCACGCTGAAGGCAGACCAGGTCGTGCCGGTTTCCGAGAAGGCCTGGAAAGCCCCCGGCGCGCGCATGTTCATCGAGCCGAAGCAGCCGGTGAGCGTCGACGAACTGCTGCGCGGCATGGTCGTCCAGTCCGGCAACGATGCCGGCATGGCGCTCGCCGAGGCCGTCGCCGGCGACGAGGCGGCCTTCGTCCAGCGCATGAACCTGGAAGCCCGCCGGCTCGGCCTCGCCGACACGCATTACACGAACGCCGCCGGCCTGCCCGATGCGCAGCACTACAGTACCGCGCGCGACCTGGCGCGCCTCGTCCAGGCGCTGATTCGCGACTTTCCGGAGTACTACCGGATCTACGCACAAAGGGAGTTCACCTACAACAAGATCACGCAGCCGAATCGCAACCGCCTGCTCTGGCTTGATCCGACCGTCGACGGCGTCGGGACGGCGCATGCCGAAAACGCCGGCTTCTGCCTGATCGCCTCCGGCAAGCGCGGCCCGCGCCGGCTGATCGCCATCGTGATCGGGGCGGATTCCGATGCCCTGCGCGCCCAGGAAGCGCAGCGCCTGCTCAACCACGGCTTCCAGAACTTCGAGCCGGTGCGGCTCTATGGCAAGGCGCAGCCGATCTCGCAGCTCAGGGTGTTCAAGGGCGGCAGCGGCACGGTGCCGGCGGGCTTCCTCGACGACTTCATCCTCTCGCTGCCCAAGGGCATGATCGACAGGATGAAGGTCCAGCTCCACAGCCAGCAGCCGCTCTTGGCGCCGGTGCAGCAAGGCCAGCAGGTCGCCACCCTGAAGCTGTACCTCGGCACGGATGGCGAAATGAGGCCCTTCGGCGAGTACCCGGTCGTCGCCCTGGAGACCGTGCCGGTCGCCGGCATGTTCGGGCGCGCCTGGGACACCATCATGCTCTGGTTCCAGTGATGGTCTACCTGAACGGCGAGTTCCTGCCCCTCGATCAGGCCAAGGTGCCGGTCATGGACCGCGGCTTCCTGTTCGGCGACGGTGTCTATGAAGTCATCCCCGTCTATTCGCGGCGGCCTTTCCGCCTGGCGGAGCACCTGCGCCGCCTGCAGGGGAGCCTGGCGGGCATCCGCCTCGCCAACCCGCACAGCGATGAGGAATGGACCGCGCTGATCGGGCGCATCGTCGCCGAAGGTGAAACCGACGACCAGTCCGTCTACATCCAGGTCTCGCGCGGCCCGATGGCAGTGCGCAACCACGCCTTCCCGAAGACGGTTACGCCCACCGTCTTCGTCATGGGCGAGCCGCTGCACACGCCGCCCGACAGCCAGCGTGAGCAAGGCATCGCCGCTGTCTCGGCGGCAGATTTTCGCTGGCTGCGCTGCGACCTCAAGGTCACCTCGCTGCTCGCCAACTGCCTGCTGCGCCAACTGGCCATCGACGCCGGCTGCATCGAGACACTGCTGTTCCGCGACGGCTACTTGAGCGAGGGCGCCGCCTCCAACATCTTCATGGTCAAGGACGGCCGGCTGCTGGCGCCGCCCAAGAACCACCTGATGCTGGCCGGCATCACCTACGACGTGGTGCTGGAGATCGCCGCCGCCCATGGCCTGGCGCACGAGGTACGCGACATCCGCGAGGAGGAAGTACGCGCGGCCGACGAACTCTGGATGACGTCCTCGACCAAGGAGGTGCTGCCCATCGTCACGCTCGACGGCAAACCAGTCGGCAGCGGCAGGCCCGGCCCGGTGTTCGCGCGCATGTACGGCTGGTACCAGGACTTCAAGCGGGACGTCATGCGTCATGGCTGACACGCTGATCGAGTTCCCCTGCGACTTCCCGATCAAGGTGATGGGAAAGGCCACGGACGGCTTCGCCCAGGCGGTCGCCGACGTGGTGCTGAAGCACGCGCCCGACTTCGACGCGGCGACGATGGAAATGCGGCCCTCCAAGGCCGGCAACTACCTCTCGCTCACCTGCACCATCCGCGCCACTTCGCAGGCGCAACTCGACGCGCTGTATCGGGAACTCTCGGGCCACCCGATGGTGAAAGTGGTGCTGTGATCATCCGGCATCTCCCCACGGCTGACTATTTGCGCACCTGGCGCGACATGCAGGCCTTCACCGCCGCGCGCGGCGAGGAGACCGAAGACGAGATCTGGTTGTGCGAGCATCCGCCGGTCTTCACGCAAGGCCTGGCCGGCAAGCCGGAGCACCTCTTGCGCGACATCGGCATCCCGGTGGTCAAGATCGACCGCGGCGGCCAGATCACCTACCACGGACCCGGCCAACTGGTCGCCTACCTGCTGCTCGACCTCAAGCGCCGCAACCTCGGCGTCAAGGGCCTCGTGCATCGCATCGAGCAGACGCTGATCGACCTGCTCGCCGAGTACAGCATCACCGCCGCCCGCCGGCCCGGCGCACCGGGCGTGTATGTCGGCGACGCCAAAATCGCCGCGCTCGGCCTCAAGATCAAGAACGGCTGCTGCTACCACGGCCTGTCGCTCAACGTGGCGATGGACCTCGCGCCGTTCTCGGCCATCAACCCCTGCGGCTACGAGGGCTTGGCGGTGACGCAGTTGTCGGAACTGTGCGCCGAGAACAGCGTCGACCGGGTTGGCGATAGACTGGTCGCCCAACTGGAAAGACAGCTATGAGCGAGAAGCAGAAGGGCGAGGCCAAGACCTCGCGCATCCCGATCAAAATCGTGCCGACCGAGCGACTCAAGAAGCCGGACTGGATCCGCGTCAAGGCCGGCAACTCGGCCGCGCGCTTCGGCGAGATCAAACAGATCCTGCGCGAACACCACCTGCACACGGTCTGCGAGGAAGCGACCTGCCCGAACATCGGCGAGTGCTTCGGCAAGGGCACGGCCACCTTCATGATCCTCGGCGACCTGTGCACGCGCCGCTGCCCCTTCTGCGACGTCGGCCACGGCAAGCCGCTGCCGCCCGACCCGAACGAACCGCAGCAACTCGCCGAGACCATCGCGGCGATGAAGCTCAAGTACGTGGTGATCACCAGCGTCGACCGCGACGACCTGAAGGATGGTGGAGCAGGGCATTTCGCCGCCTGCATCGCCAAGATCCGCGAGCTGTCGCCCGCGACCAGGATCGAAGTGCTGGTGCCCGATTTCCGCGGCCGCCTGGAAGTCGCCCTCGAAGCCTTCGAGGGCCATTTGCCCGACGTGATGAACCACAACCTGGAGACCGTGCCCCGCCTCTACAAGCAGGCCCGGCCCGGCGCTGACTACGCGCACTCGCTGAAGCTGCTCAAGGACTTCAAGGCCCGCCACCCCGAGGTGCCCACCAAGTCCGGCCTGATGGTCGGCCTAGGCGAGACCGACGAGGAAATCCTGCAGACCCTGCGCGACCTGCGCGCCCACGACGTCGAAATGCTCACCATCGGCCAGTACCTCGCCCCCTCCGGCCACCACCTGCCGGTGCTGCGCTACGTGCACCCCGACATCTTCGCGATGTATACCCTGGCCGCCGAAGGCTTGGGATTCACCAACGCCGCCTGCGCGCCGCTGGTGCGCTCAAGCTACCACGCCGACCAGCAAGCGCACGGCGCCGGCGTCGATTAGCCGACCGAGAGCTCAGCCGTCGGGAAGCGAAAATATCTGAAACCAGGTATCTGCCCAAGACACTTCCTGATTCACGAAGCGCTCGAGTTCCGAGCCGGTCGGCAGCAGCTTCGGATGCCAAGGGCTTTTTTCCCATGACGTAGCGGCTCGCGACAGGTCGCTTCGCGGAACCGCGTAATGCATGACGTCAATGGCAAGCCTTGCGTCGGCCTTGTGGAAGCTGCTGGCCACTACTGCGTCGGGAAGGGAGGCGGAGCCCACGTTGGCCTGTCTTGCTGCGAGAGCCAACAGCGGCTGCGACCACGCGTCTATGACATGACCGACCGTATAGCAGAGCTGGACTCCCGAGGACTCGTTGGCCTTCTCCAGTCCGGCGTAGTGCTTCGTCCTTGTACACCCTGAGAACGGGGGGAATCCCTTCCGGTCGATTACCGCCTGGATGCGAAGAGACAGCACCTCACGAAGTTCATTGTTCTCAATCCGGCCAAGTGCCACCAATCTGTCACGCCCACGAGGCGATGGCGCATCAAGGTAGGCAAGCCCGTGCCAATTCCCACCGGGTAGCGAAACCGTCTGGCCTGCCACGCGAATTTGGTCGGAGAAGTCCTTTCCAGAATAGACATCACCGGCGTCTTCCGGATTGTCTGGCGACGCGCCGGCCCGGGAAACAGTATCGTTGACGACAAATCGACCGGACTGGTGGACACCTTGGAATGACGCAGGTGCTACACCGGTAATCCGCTCAATCGCGCTGATCGCCTTGTCGTACTCTGGACTGTCGGTCTTGTATGCGTAAAAGTAGCCTGATTGCCTTGTGCATTCGGAACACGGCGACGATTCATATGTTCTAGCCTCTACCGAGACGCCTGTTGGCAGGCCTGAAATGTCCTGTCCATGGTAGCCCGCGAGGATCACTTTCTTAAGCCGTGTCCTCGGGCTAACGTCAAGCTTCCAAATGACCGGCTCATACGACATCAGGACCAACGCAACAGGGATCCCGGTACGAGCGACGCCAACACTTACGACGCCCGTGGATCGCTGGCCCGCAAAGCGAGCATGGCAATCCTGCATTGCGCGTGGATCGCTCCTGTCGCCTTGGCACTTTGCCCACCACGGAGTGTCCTTCTGACCATCTGGGAGTACCCCCTTGTAGACGCCGACGACGTGAACCTCAGTGCCGGCTGGCAACGCAGCGGAGCCCTGCGCTGCGCTGACGTTGAATGCCGGATTGTGCCCATTGATTACCGCCAGGCTCGACGGCATTGCCGGACCGGCGGGGATTGTGGTCTGAAACGCCCGGTGAGTGGCTGCTTGTGTCGGTGGCGGCGGGCTATAGCTTGCCAAGGGCGTCGGCCCCGTGCCCCTTCGGGTCCATGGATTGGTTAGAGCGGCAATCCCAGTAAGCAGAACGGTCAGAGAAATCAGCCAACGCCACGCGCCGGATCTTGCCCAAAGTGGCTGGTGACCTGACATTGGCTACTTGCTGCTTCCCGTCGCTGGAGTAGAGCCACGGGCAACGACTCGCTGGTCATCCTCCTGTACCAAGCTGATCCTGGCATATCCGCGCTTCTTGGCGTCGATCAGGGAGTCGGCCAACTGCTCCTCAATCGATCGCACCAAGTCCCTGGACGATGCAGCAGTGCCCATCTTACGGTGCCTAGCCATCAGCGCGAGAATGATCTTCGGATCAATTCCCTGGTCGGCGACTTGGAGTCCATAGCCGTGAATCATGTCTTCGATCTCCAGTGCTGTAACCCGTGCAACATCAAGGCCAGCCAGATTCCGAAACACGAAGATCCGGTCGATGCGATTCAACACTTCCGGAGCAAACTTTGCTTCCTTGAGGGCGTTTATTGCACTGGATCTCATGGCATCGGGATCCGTGGCGTGCTGCACGGACAGTTCTGCCAGTCTTTCGGTTGCCGCATTCGTGGTCAATACGAAGATCGCCGCCGTGGTCGAGATGGCTTGGCCATCCGACCTCTCGGTAATGAAGCCGTCATTCCAGGCGGTAAGGAAGGCCTTGAGGATATCTGGATGGGCTTTTTCGATTTCGTCTAGCAGCACCACCGAAGCCGGGGTATCCCGCAAGCCCCCGGTAAGCTTGCCGTAAGTGTCTGAACCGACATAGCCCTTGGTCATCCCCAGCAGTTGCGAAAGCGAGTGGCTCCCGGAAGCAAACTGTGTCATATCGAAATGAAGCAACTGTCGCTCCAACTCACGAGCCAGTACCTTCGCCAAATGCGTCTTGCCCGTACCGGGGGGCCCGGCAAGCAGGAAGACGCCAACGGGCTTTCCGCGGCGTGCCAATGCCAGTCGTCGTCGAATCTGCGCCGCAATGTCATCGCAAACGCCGTCCTGTCCGATCACTCGCTGTTTGAGGGCGGAGGCGAGGCTCTCAGCATCGACAAAGGTTGCGGCATCCTCAATTGCTGGCAAGCCATCCTCTATCGTGTTCTTCTTGGTCAATCTATCCAGAATGTCCATAAGCATTGGTCGCCGCAGAAGTGATGGAAGTCGGTCATGCAAGTGCAGCCAGGCTAGCGCCACGAGAATCCAGCCGATTGTCGCAGCCGCGACGATGTACCAGAACGAAGAACGCAGCAAATCGATTGCCTTCGCTACCGCTGACTGGCTTGGCCAGATGTCTTGTACGAAACGATACAGGGAAATGAGTAAGACTATGGACAACAGCAGCGGCAAGTGGCGATTCAGGAAGCTAGTCATGACTGCAATCGCGTTAGTACACCGGCAGGTTGAGTACCTGGCCCGGCTTCAGCACCGGTAGCGATATCGGCTGCGTTCCATTCTGAATGCCAAGCGTTATTCCACCACCGCCGTCCCGAGCCCCCTGTATCTTGATCACACGTGAGCCATCGACGGGTATTGGAACAGTCGTCGGCTGACTCAACAGAGACACCTCGATCTCGTATCCCGCCGACGACACACGCACAATATCGCCGTCCTGAGCCGCAAAATCCCACAGGGTCAATTCGGCGAGGATGGTCTCGCGTACCTCCGGTTGATCAGGTGGCGAAGGCTTGGTGACCTCCAGCCGCCGGGTAAGTGCTTGCCGTGCGGCAGGATCGAGGCGCATCGAATCCATGGCGCGTTCCATGTCCCCGCCAGCCACCTGCGCAATCGATATTCCCTTGAGCTTGGTGAACTCGGTCAGCAGTTCCGACTTCTGCTTCTCAGTGACGTGATCGACTGGCAGCGGATCAAGCCACGCCGTCAAGCCGTAGCCAGCACCAACCACCAGTGCGGCGCCAAACAGAATCGCCTTCCACGCTGATGTCGACTTGCGCGCTGCCAGTTTTGGTCTCGTGATCGATGCATCCTGCTGCGGCTCAGGTTCCAGATGTCGCATGAAGTGTCGTCCCTTGATCGTTTCCGGAGCTATAGGCCTCGCACGCGCATTCAGCACCTTAGAAATCAGTCCTGACGCAATACCCACAACTCTGTACGCGTCATTTTACACTGGCATATACAGCCAGGATCATGGTCACGACTGACAATGGGATTCCCCAATTGTCAGGAAGATCAGCCGTCGCGGTACGCCTAGTAGAATCCCGCCATCCCCCCGCACCGGAGTTCCCCCATGCGCAAGCTTTTCATCCTCGCCGCCCTGCTGCTGTCGGGCGCGGCCCACGCGCTGTCCCTCGACCAACTGACCAACAAGGACACCGTCGGCGGCCTAAAGGAGGCGCTGACGCAGGGTGCCGGCAAGGCGGTGGATGTGCTCGGCAGGACCGACGGCTTCCTCGGTAACCCGAAGGTGAGGATTCCGCTGCCCGGCAAGCTGGAGAAGGCCGCCGAGACCCTGCGCAGCTTCGGTATGGGCAAGTACGTCGACGAGCTGGAGATGACCATGAACCGCGCCGCCGAGGCCGCCGTGCCGGAGGCGAGGAAGCTGCTGGTCGACTCGATCAAAAGAATGTCGGTCGAGGACGCCAAGGGCATCCTGACCGGCGGCGACGATTCCGCCACCGAATACTTCCGCCGCACCACCTCGGCGCCGCTGGGCGAGAGATTCAAGCCCATCGTGCAGAAGGCGATGGCGAAGGTGAAGCTGACCCAGAAGTACGACAAGTTCGCCGGCAAGGCTGCCCGCTTCGGCCTGATCGACGAAGAGAACGCCCACCTCGACCAGTACGTCACCGCGAAGGCGCTCGACGGGCTTTACCTGATGATCGCCGAAGAGGAGAAGGCCATCCGCGCCAATCCGGTCGACGCGGTCGGCAAGCTGGCCAAGAAAGTCTTCGGCGCGCTCGGCCAGTAGGGCATCGGTGGCTGACCTGCTCAACGCTCCGCAGCGGGAAGCGATCCGCTATCTCGACGGTCCCCTGCTCGTGCTGGCCGGCGCGGGCAGCGGCAAGACGCGCGTCATCACGCAGAAGATCGCCTGGCTGATCGACGAGTGCGACGTCGCGCCGGAGAAGATCACCGCCATCACCTTCACCAACAAGGCGGCGAAGGAAATGAAAGAGCGCGCGGCGAAGCTGGCCGGCAGCCGCGGCGAAGGGCTCAACATCTCGACCTTCCACGCGCTCGGCGCGCGCATCCTGCGCAGCGAGGCGCGCCACGCCGGCCTCAAGCCCGGCTTCTCCATCCTCGATGCCTCGGACACCGGCCAACTGTTCCAGGAAATGCTGCGCGACGCCGACAAGCTGCGCATCCGCATGATCCAGAACCGCATCTCGCTCTGGAAGAACGCGGTGGTCGGTCCCGAGGAAGCGGCGAAGATCGCCGCGGACGAACTGGAGGCCGGCGCGGCGAAGGTCTATGCGGAGTACGAGCGCACCCTGCGCGCCTACCAGGCGGTCGACTTCGACGACCTGATCCGCCTGCCGGTCGTGCTTTTCGAGAACCACGACGACGTCGCCACGCGCTGGCGCAGCCGCATCTGGCACCTGCTGGTCGACGAGTACCAGGACACCAACCGCTGCCAGTACCGGCTGATGAAGCTACTGACGGGCGCGCGCGCCAACTTCACGGCGGTGGGCGACGACGACCAGTCGATCTACGGCTGGCGCGGCGCCGACATCGGCAACCTCAAGCTGCTGCGCGACGAGTACCCGGCCCTGAAGATCATCAAGCTGGAACAGAACTACCGCTCGACGACGCGCATCCTGGCCGCCGCCAACAGCGTCATCGGCCACAACCCCAAGCTCTTCGACAAGAAGCTGTGGTCGGACAAGGGTCACGGCGACGCGGTGCAGGTGGTCGCCTGCCGCGACAACGAGCACGAGGCCGAGTGGGTGGCCGCGCGCCTGCAGGCACACCGCTTCGAGCATCGCGGCAAGTGGAGCGACTACGCCATCCTCTATCGCGGCAACCACCAGGCGCGCGGCTTCGAGGAGCAGTTGCGCGCGAACAAGATTCCCTACGTGCTATCGGGCGGCCAGTCCTTCTTCGACAAGGCGGAGATCAAGGACATTACCTGCTACCTGCGCCTGCTCGCCAACTCCGACGACGACCCGGCCTTCATCCGCGCCGTGACGACGCCGAAGCGCGGCATCGGCGGCACGACGCTGGAAACCCTCGGCACGGCCGCCGGCAAGCGCCACCAGAGCCTGTTCGCGACCATCTTCGCGCCGGGCATCGAAATGGAAATCTCCGCCAAGCCGCACGCCGCCCTGCGCGAGTTCGGCAATTTCATCAACCGCCTGGAGTTCCGCGCCGGCAAGGAGCCGGCCGGCCGGGTGCTGGAGGACCTGCTGCGCGCGATCGGCTACGAGACCTGGCTGTTCGCGACGCTCGATCCGAAGGAGGCGCAGACCAAGTGGCACAACGTACGCGACTTCGTCGAATGGCTGTCGAACAAGGGCGCCGAGGAAAACAAGACGCTGGTCGAGCTGGCGCAGAGCGTGGCGCTGATCTCGATGCTAGACAAGCAGGATGGCGAGCAGGATGCCGTGCAGCTCGCCACGCTGCACGCGGCCAAGGGCCTGGAGTTCCGCCACGTTTTCCTGGTCGGCGTCGAGGAGGGTCTGCTGCCGCACCGCGAGTCGCTCGACGCGGCCAAACTCGAAGAGGAGCGGCGGCTGATGTACGTCGGCATCACCCGCGCGCAGTTGAGCCTCTCCGTCACGTGGTGCGAGAAGCGCAAGCAGGGGCGCGAGATTTCGGAACGGGAGATTTCGCGTTTCGTCGCCGAGATGGGCGACGACCTCAAGCGCGTCGGCGGCAAGTCCGCCGTGCCCTCGGAAGACAAGGCCGCGGGCCGTGCCAAGCTGGCCCAGTTCCGGGCCATGCTGGGCAGCCAGAAAGAGGCCGGCTGAAAAACAAAAAGGGCGGCCGCCTGTCCGGCGCCCGCCCCTGGTCTGGATGAAGCTGCGATCAGCCGCCCGAGCCAACCCGCTTCAGCATATAGGCAATAACGTTCTTCAGTTCGGCGTCGGTCAGGTCGGCAACACCGCCGCGCGCCGGCATCTTGCCGTGGCCGCGGATCACGGTCTTGGTCACCGCATCGAGGCCCTTGGAGCCACGCTGGGTCCAGGCCGCCTTGTCCGACAGCTTGGGCGCGCCCTGCTCGCCGGTCTCGTGGCACTTGAGGCAGGCCGCCTGGGCGATCTGCTCGGGCGTCCGGTCGCCGGAGGCGATCTTGGCGCCGGCGGTCGGCTCCTTGAAATTGGCGCCCGACTTGTTGGCGATGTAAACGATTGCGCGCGCCAGTTCGATCTCGGTGGCGTCGGTCGCGCCGCCCTTGGGCGGCATGGCGTTCTTGCCGGCGATGGCGGTCTTGGTCAGCACGTCGAGGCCGACGCCGATGCGCGGCGCCCAGGCGGCCTTGTCGCCGATCTTCGGTGAAGTCGGAATGGCGGCGGCCGGCGCGTGGCAGGCGATACACACTGCCTTGTACAGTTCCTCGCCGCTGCGGCTGACGCTGGCACCCTTGGCCGAGGGCAGCGGAGCCATTTCGATCTTGGCAACCGGCTGGATCCGCGCGGCGACCGCGTCATCGTCCGCCTTCGGAGCACCCCCCAGGGCAAAGGCCGCGGTGGCAGTCATCGCGATCGCGATCGCGCTCGCCAGAGCGCCGGAACGGAAATTCTTGCTGAGCATCACTTCACCTTTATATCTAATGAGTGGCCACGACAGCGCGGGCAGCCACGGGTCCCCTGCGGATAAGTGCCTAATTATAGCGATTTTATCGCCGGCGCTGTAGAATGGCGCTTACCTCTGTTTCCCCTCAGCGCGCCTGTAGCTCAGTTGGATAGAGTACAGCCCTCCGAAGGCTGGGGTCGCACGTTCGAATCGTGTCAGGCGCGCCAATTTCCCCAGGACTACCGTCGGCTCGCTCAGAAAGCGTAGCGGAACTCGCCCATGAGGCCATGGGACGCGTTTCGCTCGCGGAATTCGCCGATGTACCGGAGCACCGCTGCCGACTTGCGTCCTTGCAGCAACGTCATTCCGGCGCCGATGGTGACGCCGTACTTCTCCACGGCCTCGCCGCTGATTGAAAAGCTGTTCCCCGGCGCCTCGGCGAAGGAGGCCGTTACGACCTGGTCGTCGATATCGAAATCGTAGTTGAGCGCCGCGCTGAGGTCGACAACCAGGGTGCCGTTGCCCATGGTCAGAACCCGCGCCGCGCGAGCACCCAACTCCGCGACCAGCGAGTCGGTCTTGCGCCTGCCGACCGTCAGGTTCAGGCTGCCTGCCCCGCTCTCGGTGAAGCCCTTCTCGGCCAGGTTGATATAGCGCATGT
Source organism: Rhodocyclales bacterium (assembly GCA_016235765.1). Classification (GTDB taxonomy): domain Bacteria; phylum Pseudomonadota; class Gammaproteobacteria; order Burkholderiales; family Rhodocyclaceae; genus Fen-999. The sequence goes on from JACRIZ010000056.1 coordinate 49,674, forward strand.
TGGCGAACGGCGTAACTGTCAGCCCATCGACTGCGTAGTCGTAGCCGCCGCCCAGATACGCCGTATAGGCAGTGCCGACATGCTGGCCGGATGCCTCGCGCACCTCGCTGCCCAAATCGATGGCCCGATGGTTGCGGTAACTCTGCCTGCCGTACGAGAACGCAGCCTCGATATAGGCATTCCCCATGAAGTAGCTGCCGTAAAGCGCGCCCGTCACGCCATTGACCGCGCTATCGCGCGAGGACCCGCCGAATTCCACTTCCGCCCTGGACATGCCCAGGCTGGCGCCGATCAGCAGGTCGTCGGAACGCTTGTGGTCAAGGCCGATCGTGCTGCCATACGAGCGGTAGTCGTAGGGCGAGTACCCGGGAAGCGCGCGGTGGTCGCCCCACTGGCCGTAGCCGTTGATCCAGAAACCATCCCGGGCCTGGCGGCGCGCGAGTTGGTCGGTCGCCAGGAAGCCGCCGAGCCCCGCGGCGAAACCGGATGAGCCGAGCATCACCGGCATCGTGCTGCCGGTGCCGGCGCTCATGATGTTCGGGCGCAGATTGCCCATCCGTTGCCTCACGTCGCCCAGGAACTGGCCTATCCCGGCCAGGCCCACCCTGGCCAGGCTGGCGTGCGACTCGGTGCTCATGGCCCTGAAGGCCGGTCCGAGTTGCGACCCATCCAGCGCCTGGAACTCTCCCAGCGCCGTCGACAGATCGCCGGTCGCCGTCGGCATGATCCGGTCGAAGTACGCGGCCATCGCATATTCGAGCTTGTTGGTGGCTGCCGTGCAGACCTTCGGCGCAACCACCCTCACCTCCACCTGATCGGTGCCCTGCTCCAGTTGGAAGGAAAGCAGCGGCCGGGACTTCGGCAGCGCGACGCCGGCGAACGAGCCGCCGACGGCCCCGCCGGTCGTCTCGATGATGGCGTAGGTCGTGCCGTTCCGGAACACCCCGGGCCCCTTGAGGACGCTCAGCGCGCCGCCCAGTTGGGCATTGCCGTTGACCGCCAGTTGGCCGAAGCTGCCATTGCCGTTGATCGTGGCCTGGAAGGTGCCGCCGGGCGCAAACTGGTAGTCGCGATCGACCTGCAGTACGCCCTGCCTGACCTTCAACTGCTGCATCGTCGGCAGCTCCGAGATGACGAACCGGCCCTGCCCCTGCTTGATGGTGCTCTCGAATTCCGCAAAGTTGTAGGCCAGCGTTCCCGCGCCGTCGAAGACCAGCGTATTGCTGCCGACCCCGCCGCGCGAAATGCCGTTCAGGGTCGAGGTGCCCTGCAGGACCAGGGTATCGTCGCCCGCGCCCAGATCGACATCGCCCTTGGTCGTCGAGCCCGCGCCCAGGACCACCGTGTCGTTGCCCGCTCCCGTCGTGATCGCCATGCCGGCGGCCGCCGGGCCGTGGGCGGTCTGCGTTGTCAGGATGGTCCCGTAATTGCCCACCCAGTCATCGCCCTCGCCGGTCTTGATGCCGATCGCCGTGGCCGCGGCACTCGCAAAGCTGTCGGTCGCATCGTCCCCCGTGACCCCGACCGTGCCAGTGGCCGCCGCGCTGATGTCGAGGACGCCATGGTTCGCAATCACGGCCCGCCCGCCCGCTGCCGATATGCCCACCGCCTCGGCGGTGATCCCCGGTGCGGCTGCGGAACCGACATAGGCGTAGCCATACTCCTCGGCGGAGCCCAGCGCGTAGGCATCGCCGGTTGCGGCAACCTTTATGGTGCCGCGATTGCCGATGACATTGAAGCCGCCGCCGACGGCGATGCCGGTCGCGACGGCGCTGCCGCCCGCGTATGCCCAGGAGGTAGTATCGGTTGTCCAGGTATTGCTGTAGGCCAGGGCATCGGCATCGACGACGGCGGTCACGGCAATGGTGCCGCGATTTTCGATGCCGTTGCTTCCCGCGCCAGCCAGGATGCCGGTAGCGCCGGCCGTCAGATTGGTCGCAGTGGCCACCGCATTGTCCAGGTGCGCGGATGGATAGTCCGACAAGGCGGTTCCGGTAATGGTCGCGGCGACCGACAGGTTGCTGGTGATTTCGATGAGGTTGAATCCGTCCCCGACGTCGATGCCCACTGCCGCCGCGCGCCCTCCGGAGGTGCTGGTTGCGGTTGCCGTGGCCGCTGCCGAGGAGGCCATGGCGTGCGTGCTCGAGTTGACTATGGCAGTCACTGCCATTTCGCCATCGTTGCGGACCCAGTCATTGCCACTGCCGGAGCGGATACCGCTGGCGCTGCCGGTCAGCATGGCGCTGACATCCGCTTTCTCGTCCGACGTCGCCCGTGCCGGATTGTTCAGGGCATCGAAACTGTTGGCGGTCGCCGTCACCGCGATCCGCCCGGTGCGCACGTTGGCGACGACGCTGCCGTCATCGCCCGCCAGGATGCCGATCGCGGTCGAGTTCGAATATGCCGCCGCATCGGCGTCGGTTTCATCGACTTCCGAGTCGGCAAGCGCGTAGGGGCTCGTTTCGGCCAGCGCGCCGACGGTGAGCAAGCCACGGTTCGTGACCATGCCGCTACCGGCTCCGGGGCTTATCCCGTAGGCCGTCGCCGTAGCCCTGGCCGTCGAATCGGCATTCGGGTTTCCCCAGAACACGTAGGAATCCGAGTACGAATCCGACCATGCGCGCGCGACGACATCGATCGCACCCCAATTCTCAACCACGTCGCGATCCTTGCCGCCTGTGACTCCAGCAGCCGTCGAGAACGACTTGGCTTCCGATGTACCGGCATTCATGCCGAACACCGTTTCGGCCTTTCCCGTGGGGTAGGCATGTGACGTAGCCCGCACCGTCAAGACGCCGGTGACGTCATTGATCACGGTATTGGTGCCGTCGCCCCCGGCCAATCCCGAGGCCTTGGTCTCGGCCTTTGCACCCACGCTCAAGATGCCCAGGAAGCTGCCGGTAACCCCCAACGCGCGGGCCTTGCTCATCCAGTAATCGCTGCCTACCGTAACGGTCCCCTCGTTGCGGATCGTGTCGTCTCCGGCGCCGCCCAGAATTCCGTTCGCCTCGGCCGTGGCGCCCAGCTCGGCGCTTGAAAAGCTGCCGATGTTGAGCGTGACGGACTCCACATTCGAGTACGCCATGGGGTGATCGTTGTCCTGAACGTTGCCCACCGTGATGGCGCCGGTATTCCGCACAAAATCGTCGCCCCCGCCCGCATCGATGCCATCGGCGGCCGCCGTCGTCAGGGCGGCGCCGATGCCAAGTCCAAAGAGGCCGAAGGCGCCGTTCCCGGCGGCCGTGCTCGAGGCGACCTTGACGTCAAGAATCCCCCGGTTGACGATGGCGTCCAGCCCGGCGCCACTCGCGATGCCTCTGGCGTGTGCCCGTGAAGTCGTATTGGCCTTCGCCCCGGCAACACCGATCGCCACGCCCGTGATGCTTCCCGCATTGGCGCTGGCGCTGGCGCTGACATGGATGCTTCCGGTCGCGTCATTGCTGATGGTGTTGCTGCCCTCGGCGCCGTCGATGCCCGCAGCAAAGGCCAATGCCTCGCTTTCGGCGTCGGCCAGGCCGACGCCGGCAAGCTTGTAGGATCGGCTTTGCGCGGTCAGCGTCGTGGTGGTAGTCAGGCTGATCGTGCCCTGGTTGGCCAGGATGTCGATGTCCTTGCCGCCGGCGATGCCTGTTGCCGAGGCCGTCGCCTCGGTACCGGCGCTTGCCTCCGCGCCACCGGCCAACTGGATGTCGTAGCTGGACGCGTCGGCGGTCACGGTCGCCGTGCCGACGATCCCCCCCAGATTCGTGATCGTGTTGTAACCGTCGCCGCCGTCCATTCCCTTGGCTGTGGCCGATCCCGTGGATCGCCCATCCACCGTCGAGTAGCCGAGCAGGTTGATGCTGACGGCGGTTGCATGGGCATTGGCGGTGGCAGTGGCCGTGATCGAGCCGGCTGCGGCATTGGTCAAGGTATCGAGGCCCGCTCCACCTGCCACGCCTGTCGCACTGGCAATGGCGTTGGTACTGATGTCGGTGTCCGAGTAACCGATGACCTGCAGGGGCAGGGCAAAGGCGTTGGTCGTGGCAGTCGAGTCCGCCGTGATGTCCTTGCGGTTGTCGAGGCTGTCGTTGCCCGAAGCGCCGTCGATGCCGATGGCAACCGCGCTGGCGGTCGTCCAGCCGCTCACCGGGGTCACGCCGGCCAGATTGAAGCTGACGTTGCTGACGTTGGCAGTCGAGTTGCTGTCGACGTCGATCAGCCCCAGGTTGGCGAGGCCATCGTGTCCTTCGCCGCCCGCCATGCCCAGGGCCCGGGTCGTGGTGGTTGCCGAAGTATCGGTCCAGGCTGCGCCGATCACATTGGCCGAGATCGAGACGGCGGTCGATGTCGATACGGCCGTCGCGTCGACATCGATGAAGCCGGCCGTCGAGTTGGTGATGGCATCGTTTCCCGACCCGCCATCGACGCCCGTTGCCGTGCCGGTGCCGTTGGTGGCGGCCCTGGAAAGGGCGGCGCCGACGGTGATTCCGATCGGCACCCCGCCGAAATCCACGGAAACGGACGTGGCCCGCAACGTGGAGTCGGTCGCGGCCTGGATGGTGCGGTAGTTGGCGATCGTGTCGTTGTCGGCGCCGCCGTCGATACCGGTGGCGATGGCCGTCGCGGTGGTCGAGGTATCGGTGAGCGATGCGCCGACGCTGATGCCCTCGATGACGCCATTGACACGGGCGCCGACGGCGACGCTGGTGCTGTCGGTGGTGGCCTTGACGTCCATGAAGCCGTCGTTGCCGAGCGTATCGCCGCCGGCGCCGCCGACGATGCCGGAAGCGGCGGCGGTCGGGGTCGTCTCCGCCCGGGCCAGGGAGCCGGACAAGGTAACCCCCGTCGCGTTCCCCTGTACCGTGACCGTGATGCTCTCGGCGTAGGCATTGGCCGTGGCGTGCGAGTTGAGCTGAGCCCGGGTACCATTGCCGATCGTGTCCTGTTCGCTGCCGCCGGCCAGCCCGGTCGAGCTTGCCGTCGCAAAGGTCGAGGTGTCGCTGATGCCCGCCTGGCCGCCGAAGCCCTCGACGACCCCCTGCACCGCCACGGTGAAGGCAAGGCTATTGGCCGTCGATTCGGCATTGACGTCGACCAGGCCGTAGGCGTCGTTGACGAGCGTGTTGCGTCCTTCGCCGCCGTCCATCCCGATGGCGCTGCTGGTCGCTCGGCTTTCCGCCAGGGCCACGGCGCCGCCCACCACGATGCCGGTCGAACTGCCCTGGACATTCACCGTCAGCAGGTCGGCGTAGGCGTTCGCGTCGGCGTAGGCCTTGAGCGTGGCATTCGCGCCATTGGCGAACCAGTCGTTGCCGGTGCCGCCGGCCATGCCGGTCGTCGTCGCCGTGGCATTGGCCGTCGCGTCGGTGAAGGCGAAGCCCGCGCCGACGCCATTGACGGTGCCCTGCACATCCACGGCGACCGCCAGATTGTTGGTGGTCGACGTCGTATTGGCATCCACCGTGCCCTGATTCCGGATTTCGTCATTGCCTGCCTGGCCATCGATGCCGATGGCGGTGCCGTTGGCCGTGGTCGACGCGATGACCAGGGAGCCCCCGAGCACGAGACCGGTGCTTTCGCCCTGGACCGATACCGAAAACGATTCCGCGTAGGCGCTGGATACGGCGTACGACTTCAGCGAGCTGAGTACTCCGGTCACGACCTGGTCGTTCCCGGCGCCGCCAAGGATGCCCTGTGCGTCCGCAGTCGTCAGGCTGGTCGAGTCGATCATGGCGACTCCGATGCCGACGCCCTTGACCCCGGCCTGCACATCAACGGTGGCGGACAGGTTGTTGACCAGCGCGTCCGCATTGACGTCGATATTGCCGGCGGCCTCGTTCGAGAGGATGTCGTTACCCTCGCCGCCGTCGATGCCGGTGGCGGTTGCCTTGGCTTCTGCTGAAGCTTTCGCCAGCGCTCCGCCGATGTCGACCCCTTTTGCCGTGCTTTCGACCGTGACCGCGAAGGTATTCGTCGAGACATCGGCATCGGCGTAGGCGTGCAGGGTGCCGAGACCGTTACCGCCGCTCCAGTTGGAAACATGGTCGGCGCCCGCGCCGCCGGCAATGCCGGTTGAGGTGGCCGTAGCGGTTGAGGACGTATTGGCCAGCGCGACACCGCCGCCGAGCCCCTTGACTTCGCCCTGCACAGTGATGCTGGCCTGAATGCTCGTCGCGGCAGCATCCGCATCGACATTCAACTGACCCGAGTTGTTGATGGTGTCGTCGCCGGTACCGCCGGAAATTCCGACCGATTCCGCTTCCGCAGTCGTGCTCAGGTTGGTCAGTGCGGCCCCCAGGCCGAGGCCCCAGCCCTTTTCCCTGTCCATGCCCTTGAGGAGTTCGAGAACCAGCGAAACGCCGGAGCCAAAGGCATTGGCATCGGCCGTGACATTGACGAAGCCGCGATTGTCGATGGTGTCGTTGCCGCTGCCGCCTGCCAGACCCGTCGCATGCGCATATGCCTCGGTTGTTGCCTTGGCCAGCGCCAGATCCAGGTTCATGGACCAGCCCGTGCCGCCCTCCGACGTGACGTTCTGTGCGCTGATGCTCGCCTGGAAGTTGGTCGCCGACGCCTTGGCCGTCACGTCGATCGGCGCGGTGGCGGCATTGCTGTTGGTGATGCTGTCGTTCCCGTCGCCACCATCGATCCCCGTGGCCAGGGCATGCGCCGAAATGCCGGTGCTGGCGATGGCAATCGCCGGGGGGAAGTCGACGAAGTTGTTCCAGCCGCCCGCCCACTTCGAAAAGCCTGTCACCTCCAGGAGCGGGAAGCTGATGCTGGCGCCCGTGGCAAGGATGGTCGGCGTGATGCCATCGTCCAACGGCCCTGCGTAAACAGTGATTTTGCCGGTGTTGACGATGCTGTCGTTACCGCCGGCGCCCTGAATCCCCGTCGCTTCGGACGCTGCGGCAATGTCTGCGGTGGCCAGCGTAAAGACGGGTTGCTCGAAAAAGGCCTTGCCGGGCGAATAGAGGCCGGAAGGAACGCCCTCGGCGCCGACCCCCAGGCCGACGGAAATCACCTTCGTCCTTGCCGTTGCGCTGATTTCGCCATGATTCGCGATGCCGGCATTGCCGTCGCCGACCTTGATGCCAACGGCAGACGAATTGATGTGGGTGGCAATGCTGCCGGCGTGGCCAACGCTATCCGCCTTGATCGTGGCGTCGTAGAGCGTCAGGACAATGTTTTCGATATTGGCGCTGGCATACCCGTCGGCAGTGACCTTGCCCGTGGCGGCGTTGATGATCTCGCTTGCGCCGCTGCCTGCATCGATTCCCGTGGCGGCAGCCGACATCGGGTCGTCTGCCGTGCCGATCCCGGCGCCGGCCACCGCCAGGTCCACCGCATTCACCTCGACATGGGGTATGGCGGTGTAGGCGGTTGCCATCGAGGTGATGGTCCCGGTATTGGTGATCGCGTCATAGCCGGTTCCGCCCTGGACGCCGATGGCCATTGCGTGGGGACTATCGGTCGCGGTCACCGTCCCGTTGTCGGCGACATTGATGTCCGGCAGCGAGGTCCAGTCGAGGATCGACGCCACCGACTTGACGGTGATGATTCCGGTATTGGTGATGCTGTTGCTGGTCGCGCCCCGGATGCCGATGGCCGTCGCCCTGGCGGTCAGCCTGATATCGGCATCCGCCATGTCGACGAGGTCGAGGTTGATCTGTCCGGCGCTGATGTCGGCGGTGGCGCTGATTTCGCCTATCGTCCCGTTGTTGACGATGGTGTCCCTGCCCCGGCAGGTGCCGCTGTCGATGCCGGTCGCAAGAATCTCCGCGTACAGGCTGTTGGTGTATTTCAGGGTTCCGTCGTAGATATCGGCCACCCCGGCAATGCTCAGCGTGGCGCTCGAACCGACCGTGCCGTTGTTCGTCAGCCAGTCGTCGCCGCCGGCCGAGAAGATCGTCGTGATGCCGCCGACTCCGACGGACTCGAACTGCTGGTAATAGGTACTACTGATGGAAGCTCCGGTCTCGACCACGACCTCGTCGCCGTGTGCCCCGGTAACCAGGCCGTCCGTGACCGTGCCGATGCAGGAGACGATGCTTCCGCCGTCGGCGGTGGTGCCGACCACCTGGCACTCGTCGGATGCGGCGAGGGAAACAGTCACAATCAAGGCACCAACCAGGCAAGCACCTGACAATCGCAGAAGCTTTCGCATGGCAGCCTCCCAATTCCGCTGCTTGTTGCTATGCAACAAACCTAGACCACATTATGGTTATTGTCCAATCGAACTGACGTACCCGAACGTCTATGCATTTAGAATCGCCCGGTCGATGCGACAGGCGAAGAGGGGGAGACCATGGAGCAGACCGTTACGCGGGAGCAGCGAAGCAACTTCCGGGTCGAGCAGTTTCAGGCCTTCATCTATTGCCTGAATCGCAGCCGGTTCAGCGTCATCATTCTGGTAGTCGGCCTGGCGTTGCTGTTGAGCGACCAGGGCCAGGACCTGCTGATCGCCTATGCCGAGGACGGCAAGACCACCCGCCTGGCCGCCGCCGCCGGCGTCTGGGCCCTCAGCATCTGGGGCTGGTGCCGGGTGCTGCTCGACATCCGCTACCACACCGCCCCCCAAAATCCGCTCGCCTACAGCCGCTGGCGAACCTGGATGCCGCGCATCCTCGGCACCCTGGCGTTCGCGGTGCTGGCCCTGGCCGCATGGCGGGCCAGCCAGTACTGGCTGGTCGCCTGGGCACTGGAAGGGCTGGCGGCATTCCTCTACTTCATTATCAAGCGCCGCGCGATCAGCAACGCAGTCGCGAATCGCCTGCGGGTATCGAGACACGCGCGCCTGCAACGGTTCGCGCCGGCGCTGGCGGTGCGCGCGATCGCCCCGCTGGACGAGCCGCCCTACCGGTCGCTGCGCGAGGCGCTGCACCTGCCGCCCGCCGGCATGCTCTGGCAGCAGTCCTGGGGGTTCCGCGGCATCGCCGCCGTCGCCCTGCTGGGCGCGTTCATCCTGTTCTGCGCGGCCTCCTTCGTGGCGCCGGTGCGCTTCGGCAGCGTCAGCGGCGCCTTGATCCTGTTCTTCCTCTGGGCGGCGACCTGGCTGCCCATCGGCAGCACGGCCAGCTATGCGGCAGACCGCCTCGGCCTGCCGCTGCTGACCATACTGGTCGCCATCGCTGCGTTGTCGAGCCTCTCCAACGACAACCACGAAATTCCCTCGATCGGCGGCATGACCGCAATCGAACACCGCCCGACACCCACCGATGCGTTGAACGGCTGGGCCAAGGCAAACGGCGCCGGCAACGGCACGGCGCAGCCGCTGGTGGTCGTGGCCACCGCCGGCGGCGGCATCCGCGCCGCCTACTGGACGGGTACCGTGCTGGGCGAACTGGATCGCGAGGCCGCCAGGTTTCGCGATCGCCTGTTCGCCATCAGCGGCGTCTCCGGCGGCTCGGTCGGCGCTACCGTCTACCGCGCCCTGATCGACCTGCCGGCCGACCAGTTCAAGGCGCACTGTGCGGGCGGCGCCACCGAGTGCGCGCAGAGGATCCTCGCCACCGACAGCCTGGGGCCGCTGGCGGCGGCCATGCTCTATCCCGACCTCGGGCAGCGCTTCTTCCCGCTGCCCTGGTTCCCGGACCGCGCTGCCGCCCTCGAACATGCCTGGGAGGGATCGTTCGTGCGCGCCACCGGGCAGGACGGCCTGGCAGCGTCCCTGGCCGACCTGTCGCGAACCAAGCCGTGGCCCGCGCTGTTCCTCAACTCGACCTGGTCGGACACCGGCCGCCGCATCGTCGCCAGCAACCTGAAGGCTGAGGCTCCCGCAGCAGGCTCCAGCGAAGCGTCCTTCCTCTTCAGCGACCAGTTGGCGGTGATCGGCCACGACCTGCGCCTCTCCTCGGCCGCCCACAACAGCGCGCGCTTCCCCTTCGTCAGCCCGCCGGGCATGTGGCGCAATCCGGCGGACGGCAAGGTCGCCGGGCGCCTGCAGGACGGCGGCCTGTTCGAGAACTACGGCGCGGAGACGGCCCTCGAGATCCTGAACCTCGCCTGCACCAGATTCGAATGCGCGCAGCGCATCAAGCCGATCGTGATCCTGATTACCAGCGACCCTTCGCTGCCGCGCAACCTCGCCGAGATTCCCCGCTATCGCGCAACCAGCTTCGCCACCGAAGTCAGGACCACGCCCACGACCTACGAGCACGTGCGCGGCGGGCGCGGTACCGAGGCGGCGCTGCGCCTGCAGGAATGGAGCAGGGCGCACGGCGACAACTTCTTCGTCTTCCGCATGTGCAAGACCGACACCGAGGGCGCTTCGCCGCCTCTGGGCTGGGCGCTCTCCGAGGCCGCCCAGCGGCGCATCGCCAGCTTCCTGATTGCCCCGAAGGACGGCGCGAAGGCGCCCGAGTGCTACGAGGACAACCGGGCGGCGCTGGCGAAGATCGTCAATCTGCTCGCCGCGAAACCCTAGCGCGCCGGCAGCATGCCCCGCTCGACGATGAAGGCGATGATGTCCTTCAGGCCGAGTCCGGTCTTCATGTTCGAGAAGACAAAAGGTCGCTCGCCGCGCATCTTCCTCGCGTCGCGGTCCATCACCTCCAGCGAGGCGCCGACCATGGGCGCGAGGTCGATC
>JACRIZ010000053.1 GCA_016235765.1 Rhodocyclales bacterium
CAGAACGAGCAGGACTCGCGCTACTGGGGCCGCTTCGCGCACCTGCCGATGTTCGAGCCGGCCGATTCGCAGGAAGCCTACGAGATGACGAAGGCTGCGTTCGAGCTATCCGAGCGCTTCCAGTGCCCGGTGATCCTGCGCATGACCACGCGCATCAATCACGTCAAGGCGCTGGTCACCGTCGGCGAGCGCGTCGCGCATGCCGCGAGCGGCTTCAGGAAGGAACCGGCGCGCTGGGTGATGACGCCCGCGGGTGCCAGCAAGCGCATTCCGCTGATGTTCGAGCGCGACAAGGCGCTGCGCGCCGAGGCCGAGGTTTCGGCGCTCAACCTGATCGAGACCGGCAAGGACCGCCGCGTCGGCTTCGTTTCCTCCGGCCCGGCCTGGATGCACGTGCGCGAGTCCTTCCCCGATGCGCCGGCGCTGAAGCTGGGCTTCTCCTGCCCGGTGCCGATCGAGAAGATCCGCGCTTTCGCAGCCACGGTTGACCGACTGGTGGTGGTCGAGGAAGTCGAGCCGCTGGTCGAAAACGAACTCAAGGCCGCGGGCATCGAATGCCTGGGCAAGGACATCCTGCCGCGCCAGGGCGAACTGGCGCCGAACATCCTCAAGCCCGCGATCGCCCGCCTGCTCGGCGAGCCGGAACCCGAGGGACTCAAGCCGCTCGGCCGCGCCACGCCGGTGCCGGCGTCGGTGTTCCCGCGCCCGCCGACCATGTGCGTCGCCTGCCCGCACCTCGGCGTCTATTATACGCTCTCGCAGTTGAAGAACATCACCATCTCCGGCGACATCGGCTGCTACACGCTGGGGGCGGGACATCCGTGGAACGCGCTCGACACGACCATCTCCATGGGCGCCTCGATGGGCATCGCGCTGGGCCTCGACAAGGGCCGCGCCGAGGCCGACAAGGACAAGCGGATACTGGCCGTGATCGGCGACTCGACCTTCCTGCACATGGGCATGCAGGGCCTGCTCGACATCGTCTATAACGGCGGCAACGTCACCGTGATGCTGCTCGACAACCGCGCGGTCGGCATGACCGGCGGCCAGGCCAATCCGGGCTCGGGCAAGGGCATCCACGGCCAGGAGACACCGCGCGTCGACTTCGCCAAGCTGGTCGAATCGCTGGGTGTGAAGAAGGAACGCATCCACGTCGTCGATCCCTACCAGTTGCCGGTGCTGTTCAAGACCATCCGCGAAGAAATCAAGGTGCCCGAGGTGTCGGTGATCATCACCGACCAGCCCTGCGTGCTGATCGACGACTACAAGAAGCAGCAGCCGTTCGAGGTCATCGACGACAAGTGCACCGGCTGCGGCAACTGCGTCGACGTCGGCTGCCCGGCCATCCATGTCATGCGCCGCGAGAAGGTGGTCAAGCCTTCCGGCAAGGAAGTCGAACTGCAATTCGTGAACATCGAGACGACGGCCTGCACCGGCTGCGGCCTGTGCGTACAGCCCTGCGCACCGGAAGCCATCGTCCATGCCGACCTGACCCGGCCGGTGAAACTGGTCAAAATGCATTAACCACCAAGGACACCAAGAGCACCAAGAAACCCTTTGACACCAGTCCTGTAGTTCTTGGTGCCCTTGGTGCTCTTGGTGGTGAAAGAACTCTATGAACGATAACGTAACGAACATCCTCGTCGTCGGCATCGGCGGCCAGGGTGTCATGACCGCCACCGAAATCCTCGCCGAGGCCGCCATCGCGCTCGGCCACGACGCCAAGAAAACCGAAGTGGCCGGCATGGCCCAGCGCGGCGGCGTGGTGTCTTCGCACCTGCGCTTCGGCCCCAAGGTGCTCTCGCCGCAGATCATGGCCGGCACCGCCGACCTGCTGGTCGGCTTCGAGGCCGCCGAGGCGATGCGCTGGTGCCACTACCTGAAGCCCGGCGGGCTGGTGCTGATGAACACCGCGCGGCTGGTGCCGCCCGTAGTCGACATCGGCCTCTACGAATATCCCGACGATCCGATCGCCGAGATCAAGTCGCGCGGCTACCAGGTGCATGCCTTCGACGCCATGGCCATCGCCATGGAACTCGGCGACGTGCGCCTGGGCAACACGGTGATGCTCGGCGCCATGGCCGACCACCTGCCCTTCCCGCCGCAGGTGCTGCTCGACGCCATCCTCAAGCGCTTCAGCCAGCGCAAGCCGCACATGGTCGAAGTGAATCGCAAGGCCTTCGAGGCCGGCCGCGCAGCAGACAAGGCAGCGACCCAAAGCCACGTGGAGGCAGCAGCATGAGCGCCCGCATCATCGATGGCAATGCACTCTCGGCCAGTATTCGCGAACACCTGGCCGAGCGCGCCAACGCGCTGAAAGTCAGCCATGGCGTCACGCCATGCCTGGCCGTCATCCTGGTCGGCGAAGACCCGGCCTCGCAGGTTTATGTGCGCAACAAGGTGGCCGGTTGCGAGAAGGCCGGCTTCCGCTCGATCAAGCAGGTCTACGCAGCCAACGTCGAGCCGGTTACGGTGCTGGCCAAGATCGCCGAGCTGAATGCCGATCCGACGGTGCATGGCATCCTGGTGCAACTGCCGCTGCCCAAGCACTTCGACTCTGAAGCCGTGCTGGAAGCGATTTCGCCCGAGAAGGACGTGGACGGCTTTCACGCCGAAAACGTCGGCGCGCTGATGCAGGGCAACCCGCGCTTCATACCCTGCACGCCCTACGGCGTGATGAAGATGCTGGAGTCCGAAGGCGTCAAAATCGCCGGTGCGGAAGCGGTGGTGGTCGGCCGCAGCAACATCGTCGGCAAGCCGATGGCCATGCTGCTGCTGGCGCAAAGCGCCACGGTGACGATCTGCCATTCGCGCTCGAAGGATCTCGCCTTCCACACGAAGCGTGCCGACATCCTGGTCGCCGCAGTCGGCAAGGAACGCATGATCACCGGCGACATGATCAAGCCCGGCGCGACCGTGATCGACGTCGGCATGAACCGATTCAGCAGCGGTCCCAATGAGGGCAAGCTGTGCGGCGACGTGGACTTCGAGACCGCCAAGGAAGTCGCCGGCCTGATCACCCCGGTGCCCGGCGGCGTCGGCCCGATGACCATCACCATGCTCCTGACCAACACCATGGAATCCGCCGAGAGGACCTTGAAATGAGCAAGAAGACGCCGCTCGTCGGCATCGTCATGGGTTCGGACTCGGACTGGCCGATCATGAAGGCCTGCGCCGAGACCCTCAAGCAGTTCGGTGTCGCGCATGAAGCGAAAGTGTTGTCGGCGCATCGCACGCCCGATGCGGCACTCGACTACGCGGCCGGCGCGCAGGCGCGCGGCATGAAGGTGCTGATCGGCGCGGCCGGCGGCGCGGCGCACCTGGCCGGCGTGCTGGCGGCCAAGACCGAGTTGCCGGTGCTGGCCGTGCCCATGCCTTCCAAGCATCTCGGCGGCTTCGACTCGCTGCTGGCCATGGTGCAGATGCCCGGCGGCATCCCGGTCGCCACCTTCGCCATCGGCGAAGCGGGCGCCACCAACGCCGCGTTGTTCGCCGTCGCCATGCTGGCGCTGAACGACGAGGACCTGGCGAAGAAACTGTCGGCCTTCCGCATCAAGCAGACGGAAAAGGTGTTGGCGAAGACACTGCCGGAAGTTTGATGTCGGCGCAGATCGAAAAGGCGGCGGCGCTGCTGCGGCAGGGCGAACTGGTCGCCTTTCCGACCGAGACCGTCTACGGCCTGGGTGCCGACGCCTCGAATCCCGTCGCGGTGGCGAAGGTCTTCGCCGCCAAGGGCCGGCCTGCGGATCATCCGCTGATCGTGCACATTCCCGGCGTCGAACACCTCGAACGCTGGGCGCGCGAGATTCCCGAAACGGCGTATGCGCTGGCCAAGGCTTTCTGGCCCGGCCCGCTGACGCTGATCCTGAAGCGCCAGCCGAGCGTACCCGATGCGGTGACCGGCGGCCAGGACACGGTCGGCGTGCGCGTGCCGGGCCATCCGCTGGCACTCGAACTCCTCAAGGCTTTCGATGGCGGCATCGCTGCGCCATCCGCCAACCGTTTCGGCCACGTCAGCCCGACCACCGCGCAGCACGTCCATGACGAACTCGGCGCCGCCGTCGCCATGGTGCTCGACGGCGGTCCCTGCCGCGTCGGCATCGAATCGACCATCGTCGACCTCACCGGCTCGCAATCGCGCATCCTGCGTCCGGGCATGATCGGTGCCGCCGACCTCGGCCGCGTGCTCGGTCGCGCGCCGGGTACAGGTGGCGAGTCAGCGCCGCGCGTCTCGGGCTCGCTGGAGTCGCATTACGCGCCGGGAACGGATCTGGCGCTGCTGCAACCCGACGTGGTGATCTTTGCCGTGCGCGAGGCGCTGGCCGCCGATCAGCGCATCGGCGTCATCGCGCCGATGGCCTGCCCGCTCTCGGACGAACGCATCGTCTGGCGGCAGATCGCCGGCGATGCCGCCGGCTTTGCCCACGACATCTACGCGCTGCTGCGCGAACTCGACGGTCTCGGCCTGGCGCGCATCGTCGTCCAGAAGCCGCCGCAAAGCGAGAACTGGCGCGCAGTGAATGATCGTCTGCAGCGCGCGGTGGCGGGGTCTGGCGCGGCCTGAGGCCGGCGATTCTTGATCTTGGACAGGGGCGGCGGCGGCACGCTTCTACTATCATGATCGAATGGAGACCGCCGATAATCCCCTAACGATACAAGGGAAACTGCAGCGCCTGAGCGCCGCGCTGGAGCATGGGCTGATCGAGCGCCGCAAGCAGATACGCCTGATGCTGCTCGCCGCGCTGGCGGGGGAGCACACCCTGCTGGTCGGTCCGCCGGGCACTGCCAAGAGTGAACTGGCCCGGCGCCTGCATCTGGCTTTCAGCGATGCGCGCTATTTCGAACGGCTGCTGACGCGCTTCTCGGTGCCTGAGGAATTGTTCGGCCCGCTGTCGATCGCCGCGCTCGAAGACGACCGCTACGAGCGCCAGACGGCCGGCTTTCTGCCCGAGGCCGGCATCGCCTTCATCGACGAGGTCTTCAAGGCCAACAGCGCGATTCTCAACGCGCTCTTGACCCTGCTCAACGAGCGCCAGTTCGACAACGGCGCCGGCCGCCAGGCCTGCCCGCTGATCAGCGTCGTGGGCGCCACCAACGAGGTGCCGGAAGATGAAGTGGCCGAAGCCTTCTTCGACCGCTTCCTGCTGCGCCTGCCGGTGGTGCCGGTGAGCGGGCGGGGCTTCGGCCGCCTGCTCGAACTCGACGACCTGCCCGGGCCGCCCGACTTCGCGCCGCTGGACACCGCCGAGCTGGCCGGCATTGCCGCCGCTGTGCGCACGGTCACGCTGGCCCCCGAAGTGGCGGAAATGCTGGCGGAATTGCGCGGGCGGCAGGAAGACGCAGGCATCTACGTTTCCGACCGCCGCTGGGTGAAGATCGTCCGCCTGCTCAAGGTGGCGGCGGCCACCGAGGACCGCAATGCGGTCTGCCTGTGGGATCTGTGGCTGCTGCCCTGGTGCGCCGCACCCGATGCGGCGAACCAGCAGGCCGTCGCGGACTGGCTGGCGAGCCGTCTCGGCGTGCGCGAGGCCTGTTCGCCGCCGCGCCTCACCCGCGTCGTCGAGGCCTTCGAAGCGCAGGCCAGACTCGAACACGAAGCGGAGGATCTCGACTACGGCGAGGATGGCCGCCTGCAGTTCACCGCCGACAAGGACGCCTGGATCGCCGATGCCAAGGGCGCCGCCGATGCGCTGCGCATGGGCTTCCACAAGCAGCGCCGCTACGGTTCGACGCATATTGCGGCGCGCCTCGGCCAGATCGACGACCTCGTCGCGCGCCTCGACGGCTACCGGCAGGAACTTGCCGACTATCGGGCCGATCTCGCCGGCTACCGCCAATCCAGCCTCTGGCTCGACCGTTCCTTTGCCGACCGGGCCGAGGCGAACCTGGCAGCGGTGGCTGAGGTGCTGGCAGTGCTGCGGGCGCGGCTGCTCGAAGCCCGTGCCGGGTTCGAGGCTTTGCCACGCCTGCGAAGCGATCCGGGCGCCGTTCCCGAACCGGTGGCGCACGAGGCGCTGGAATGACCGACGCTGCGCCGCTGCTCTGGGAGCGGCGGGAGGCGCGCCTGGCGCCGCTCGACGAGCTGCCGCGCGGGCTCTGGCTGTGGAGCCTCGTGCACTCGCAGGGTACGCTGGACGCGCGCCTGGCCGGACTCGCGGAGTTGCGCGCCACGCTGATTGACGGTCGCCTGCCCGGCGAGTGGCACTGGCCCGCGGCGCCGCTCGCGGCAGGTGTCGCCGGTGTGCTCGCCGAACTGGAACTGCCCGGCTATTGCACCGGGCAGTCGGAACTCACCGAGGTCCTGCTGCGCTCGCTGCTGTTTCACCTCGACCTTGTCGTCGACTACCTCGACCGCGGCGCGACGCCGGAAGCGGCTGCCGAGCGCGCGCTGGCGGCCTTCCGCGAAGACTGGGCGGAACGCTGCGGCGAGATGGACGAACTGGTCGACGTGTTCGGCGACGTCGGCGAGTTGTGCAAGCACAACCGCTGGGACCTGCTGAGCGGCCTCTTGAAGAGCAGCGGCTGGCAGGAGGTGATGCGCATCCGCCGGCTGGTCGAGCACCTGCCCGAGCTGGCGAATTGCATTCGCCACCTGGGGCGGGCGCGCGCCACGGAGGACATGGACCAGGTGAAGCGGACCGAAATCCAGGCGGTGATGCAGGTGACCCGGCCGGTGGCGCGGCCGCGCTTCCTGCGGGTGCCCGACTATCCCGGCGAGACGCGCGGCGTGCGGCGCTCCGGCCGGGTGGCGCGCATGCTGCCGGCGGAGGCCGTGCTGCTGCTCCATCCGCGCCTGCGCCTGGTCTGGCACGCCCGCCATGCCGAGCGCACCCTGCTGACCTACGAGGACGACGAGATCCTCGAGGAGTGGGTGCATGAACCGCAAACTTCCTGGGTGCCCAGTCCCGACCGGCTGCCCGAGCGGCGCCAGGAGATGGGACCGATCCTGGTCTGCGTCGACACCTCGGGTTCGATGCAGGGGGGCGCCGAGGCCGTGGCCAAGGCGGTGGTGCTGGAAGCGGTGCGCACCGCCCACGCGCAGAAGCGTGCCTGCCACGTGTTTACCTTCAGCGGTCCCGGCGACCTGCTGGAGATGCCGGTGGCGGTCGACCTGCCGGGGCTGGAGGCGCTGAGCGGCTTCATGGGCCAGAGCTTCGGCGGCGGCACCGACATCACCGGCCCGCTGGAACATGCGCTCGACAAGCTGGAGCAGGAGGAGTGGCAACTGGCCGACCTGCTGATCGCTTCCGACGGCGAGTTCGGCGCCACACCGGACATGGCCGAGCGGCTGCGGCGCGTCAAGGCGGCGCAGGGCCTGCGCGTGCAGGGCGTGTTGATCGGCGACCGCGAGACCGTCGGTTTCCTCGAGATCGCCGACGACATCTTCTGGGTGCCCGAGTGGCGGCGCTACGGCACCTCCGACAGCGGCTCGCCGGTGCATACGAAGAGCCTCACCGCGACCTATTTCCCGGGCGCGCTGCGCACGCCGGAGAATCGGGCCGCGACCAGCAGCGGTGCCGATGCCGCGACCGCCGTCTGGAACTCGGCCAGCGGCCACAAGGAGCGTAAGCCATGAGCGTCGCCAGCGAGGTCGTCGGGTTGCTCGAGCGCCTGGCCGCGGCGGCGCCAATGCCGCGGGTGCGCGGCCTGCACCTGCCACCGGCCGACAAGCGGGGCGAAAAGGAAGGCGAGTTTTGCGCGCTCGAACTCGACGGCGGCGTCATGGGCCTGAGTTACATGCTGCTCGGCGATACGCGCGAGCGCCTGGCGGAACTCGACGCGACCGGTCTGCGCAATGCCGACGCGCTGCAGGTCGCCCGCTGGTATGCAACGGAGGCGGGCGTGCGCCGCACGGTCGGCTTCGCCGCCGCCAACGCGCTCTGCCGCTGGTTCTTCGACCGCGCGGGTTTCGTGCCCGACGCCAGCCGCGATTCCATCGGCGAACTGGACCCGGCCCCGGGCGACCGGATCGGCATGATCGGCCACTTCGGGCGCCTGATCGAGCGCATCGTCGCCACCGGCGCCGAACTCACGGTGATCGAGTTGCGCGCCGACCTGGTCGGCGATTATCCGGGCTACCGCGTGACGCTGGACCCCGGCGCGCTGGCCGGCTGCAACAAGGTGCTGTCCACCAGCACCGTGCTGCTCAACGACAGCCTGGAAGCGATACTCGCGAACTGCCGCGCCGCCCGCTACTTCGCCATGGTCGGCCCGGGCGCCGGCGGCCTGCCCGACCCGCTGTTCGCCCGCGGCGTAACCCTGCTCGGCGGCACCCGGGCCACCGACCCGGATGCCTTTCGCGCCGCCCTGCTGGCGGGCGAGTCCTGGAGTTTGCACACGAGCAAATTCGCGCTCGCGCCGACGGCGTATCCGGGCTTCGAGGCGCTATTGACGAGGCTTTGAGTCGGGTAATGCCGCCTGGAAATTGACAATGCCATAGGAAATGGCCTAGCTTGTCATAAGGGGGGTGCCTTTTCGGACCCAGATCGATCAATCGGGAGTTGCCGTGAACGGAATGAAGGCCTTGCGCAGCCTTCGCGCTCGACTGTTGCTGCTCGTTACGCTGGCGGTGGTTCCTGCCTTCGGCCTGGTGATCTTCTCCACCTGGGAGGAGAAGACGAGCGCCGATGCCCGGGCCCGACAGCAGATGCGGCAGTTGGCGACGCTGGTGGCAGACGAGGAAAAGCGTCTGATCGGCGAAGCACGTTACCTGCTGTCCATCCTTTCCAACATCCCGTATGTGCTGGTGCCGGAACTCCTGCCCCGTTGCCGGGAATCGCTGCCCCGTATCCGCCAGCAGAACCGCATGTTTGCCAATATCGGGATGACCGACCCGAACGGCGATTTGCTGTGCAGTGCAATCCCGTTTACGCCTCCCGAGAATTTTGCGGACCGGGCCTGGTTCCGCCACGCGGTGGCCGACAAGGGCTTCGCCATCGGTGATTATCTCGTCGGCAGGCTGACCCGCGTGCCCAGCGTCGGGATGGCTTACCCCGTCTACGGCCCGGACGGCAAGCTGCTGCGAGTCCTGTACGCCACGCTCGACCTCGCCTGGCTGAAGGAAATGGCGAAGGCGCTGCCGCTGCCGCCCGGCTCCGTGGTCGTGGTCGTGGATGCCGGCGGCACCGCGCTGTTCCGCCACCCGGATCCGGAGAACCAATGGGTCGGCCGGCCGGCGCCCGAGAGCGACGAGCTCAAGACGCTGCTGGCCGGCGGCTGCAAGGGCGAAGCCGAGTTCGCGGGCCAGGACGGCGTGATGCGGCTGAATGCCATCGAGCCGCTCCAACTGCAGAACGGCCGCTGCGTCTACGTGCGGGTCGGTGTTCCCCATGAGGCCGTCTTTGGCGAGATTGATCGGCATTTTCAGCGCAACGTCGTGTTGATGCTGCTGGTTGCCCTCGCCGCGTTCGCCGCCGCCTGGTACGGCGGCGAGTGGCTGGTGCTGCGCCGCCTCCGTGCCATAGACGAAGCTGCCCGCCGCTTTGGCGACGGGGACCTGGGGGCTCGCAGCGGCCTGCCTCGGGCGGAGGACGAACTGGGTCGGCTGGCAACGAGCTTCGATGCCATGGCGGATGGCATCGAAGCGCGGGAGCATCGCCTGACGGAGGCGGACCGGAGCCTGCGCCGCGTCAACCGGGCCATGACGGTGCTTTCGGCCGGCAACCGCGCCATGCTCCGGGGCAAGGACGAGCAGACCCTGATCGAGGATATGTGCCGTGTCGTCGTCAATCCGGGCGGCTACGTCATGGCCTGGGTCGGGTACTGGAGCGCGGACGATACCATCCAGATCATGGCCCATGCGGGCGTCGATGCCGACCGCATCGATCCCCGCTGCCTGACGGCAAACATCGAGAAGTCTGCGGGCACATCGCCGGGCGCCGCTTTGCGCAGCGGCGCCGCGGCCGTTTATCGGGCGTCAGCGGCAGACCAGGTGCCCCTGTGCATGAAGGCATCGGATTGCACCGTCGCCCTGTCCCTGCCGCTTTCCGACAGCGGCGGCGCCTTCGGCGTGCTGACCATCTATGCCGTGGAGTCCGACGCCTTCGATGACGCCGAGATAGAACTGCTGAAGGAAGCCGTGGCGGACCTGGCCTATGGCATCGGCCGGCTGCGGGACCAGGCGCGCCGCCGGGAGGCCGAGGAGGCCAACAGGATCAAGTCCGAGTTCCTGGCCAACATGTCCCACGAGCTGCGCACGCCGCTGAACGCCATCATCGGCTTCTCGGACGTGCTCAAGGATGGTTTGCTGGGCGAACTGTCGGCGCAGCAGCACGAATATGTCGAGGACATTTACGACAGCGGTCGCCACCTTCTCTCGCTCATCAACGACATTCTCGACCTGTCCAAGGTCGAGGCGGGCAAGATGGCCCTGAACCTGGAGTGTACCCAGGTGGCGACCTTGCTGGAAAACAGTTTGTCGGTCATTCGCGAAAAGGCCGCGGCCCACCGCATCGCCGTGGCGCAGGTCGTCGAAGAGGGGCTGCCGCCGATCGCACTAGACCCGCGCAAGACCAAGCAGATCATCTACAACCTGCTGTCCAACGCGGTGAAGTTCGCACCCGACGGCGGCCAGGTAAACCTTCGGATCCGCCGCGCCAGCCGGGGCGACGTGGAAATCTGGTCGGCCGACCGTCCCTACGCCATGCGCCAGCCGTTGCCGCCCGGCGCGTGGCGGGAATTCCTGGAGATCGCCGTGGCCGACACGGGCATCGGGATCAAGCCGGAGGACGCGCCGCGCCTGTTCCAGCCCTTCAGCCAACTGGACTCGTCGCTGTCCCGCCGCTACGAGGGCACCGGACTGGGCCTGCTCCTGGTCATGAAGATGGCGCAGCTCCACGGCGGCACGGTCGCCGTTGCCAGCACGCCGGGCGAGGGTAGCTGCTTCACGGTCTGGCTGCCCTGGCGACCTGCCACGACCGACGCCGCCGCGCCGCCGGTTGCCGCGACGGCTAGCGCTGAGTCGCATCTAGCCTTGGTGGTGGAAGACGACGACGCGGCGGCGGAAGTGGTGAGGGTCCAACTGGAGACCCAAGGGCTGTGCGTCCTGCGCGTGGCCAGCGCGGAAGCGGCCCTGGAGCTGATGAACAGTCGTCACCCCGCAGTGATCGTCCTGGACATCATGCTGCCGGGCATGGACGGCTGGGATTTCCTGGCCCACTGCAAGGCGGCCGGATCGGCCTGGGCGGAAGTGCCGATCGTGATCGTCTCGGTCGCCGCCGACCACCAGCGGGGCTTTTCGCTGGGCGCCGCCTACGTGTTGCAGAAGCCTGCGCGGCGCGAGGAGATGATCGGCGCCCTGCGCCACCTGGGCCTCTGCCCGCCGGCCGGCTGTGACTGCCGGGTACTGATCGTCGATGACGATCCGAAAGCCGTTGACGTTCTTGCCGCCTATTTGTCCGAGTCGGGCTGCACGGTCCTGCGCGCCTATGGCGGCCGGGAGGGTATCGAGATGGCCGGCCGCGAGAGTCCCGACCTGTTGGTTCTCGATCTGATAATGCCGAAGGTGAGCGGCTTCGACGTGGTCGAGGCACTGCGCGGAAAGCCGGAAACGGCGGCCATGCCGATCATCGTGGTCACGGCCAAGACCTTGAACATTGCCGACCGTGCCCAGCTCAATGGCTACGTCACGGCCATCATGGAGAAGGCGAGCTTCAATCACGGCCGCTTCGCCGCCGAAGTCCGGCGGGCGCTGGCGCGGAGGGCATCGCAATGAAGACCGCGGTCTTGGTTGTCGAGGACAACAGGGCCAACATGAAGCTGGCGACCCTGCTGCTGAGTCACGCGGGCTACGAGGTCCTGCAGGCCGAGAGCGCGGCGGAAGGGCTGGTACTGGCGCGCGAACGGCAGCCGGCCCTGATCCTCATGGACATCCAGTTGCCGGGCATGGACGGCCTGGAGGCAACCAGGATCATCAAGGCGGATCCGGCCACCAGGGATATCAAGGTGGTGGCGCTGACCGCGTTTGCCATGGCGGGCGACGAGGCGCGCATCCGTGCCGCCGGCTGCGACGGCTATCTGGCCAAGCCGATCGACTACCGGCAATTCCTCGTCGAAGTGCGGTGTTGGCTGGACTCGGGGGAGACGCGCGCATGACCAAGGCGATCCTCGTAGTGGACGACGATGGCCGAAACCGGAAGCTGCTGGAGACGCTCCTGAGTCTGGACGGCTATGCCGTGCAAAGCGTTGCCGACGGTGCTGCCGCCCTGGCGGCCGTGGCGGCGAGTCCGCCCGACGCCATCCTGATCGACCTGATGATGCCCGGCATGGACGGTTTCGAGGTGGTTCGGCGCCTCAAGGCCGATCCGGGATCGGCACGGATTCCGGTGGTCATGGTGACTGCCATCGACGACGAGGCGTCGCGTTCGCGGCTGACTGCGGCCGGCGTTGCCGAGGTCATCGTCAAGCCGCTGGACCGCTGGCACCTCAAGTCCTGTCTGGAGAGGTTGCTGCCATGACCTATGCCCTCCCCGGCGACGATCTGCCGACGCTGGTGAAGAAGCTGGAACGGCTGAACCAGCTCTACGCCATGCTCAGCCGCGTCAACCGCAGCATCGTGCGGGCCGAAGAAGCCTACGCGCTCTATGCGGATGTCTGCCGGATCGCCGTCGAGAGCGGCGCCTTCGGCTTCGCCTGGATCGGCCTGCTGGGGCCGTCCGGCGAGTGGGTGCAGATGGTCGCCCGTGCCGGCGCAGCGGCACAACTGGAACGGGTAGCGGTGCGGGATGGGCTGGCTCCGGAACCGGACCGATGCCCGATCGCCACCGCCGTCAGCGAACACCAAACCGTCATCGTGAACGACGTCGGGGAAGCGGCCGATGCCGCCTTCTGGCGCCAAGCACTGGCGGCGGTGCACCTGAAAAGCATCGGCGCTTTCCCCGTGCGCATGGAGGGCGAAGTCGTCGGCGTCCTGGCCGTCGCCGCCGGTGAGGCCGGTTACTTCAAGGAGGTCGAGACCCATCTGCTGGAGGAAGTGGCCGGCGACATCTCCTTTGCGCTTGACGTGCTGCGGCGCGAGGAGAAGCGCGCCGCTGCCGAAGCGCGCATCCAGTATCTGGCCTACTACGATACCCACACGGGGCTGCCAGGCCGGCAACTGCTCATCGAGCACCTCGCTACGGCCGTCGGGGAGGCATCCGGCTCGGATCTTCCGGTACTGCTGATAAGGCTGCGCCGCTACCACAGCGTGCTTCAGGTGCTGGGTCAGGCGGCCGGCGTCGCCCTGGCGCGCACCATCGTTGCCCGACTGGAGAGCCTGTTGCCCACGGCCTTCGTGGCAAGAGTGAGCGAATCCGAATTTGCCTGTGTCCTGGACACCACCGTTGGCCTGGACGTGGTGGAGGAGACCGCCTGGCGCGTCCATGGTGTCCTGGCCCAGGCGATGGCCGCGGAGGGTCGCGAAGTCTTTCTCGACCCGTTCATCGGCATCGCACTGTGTCCCCGGGACGGCGGACCGGACGAGGCGGTCAAGGCGGCGCTGCTGGCGGCCGCCAAGGAGCCGCAGGATCCGGGCAGCGCCTGCCGCTTCTACCTGGCCGGCATGGACAGTGGCTCCCGCGAGCGGCTGGACCTGGAGGCGGCTTTGCGCCGCGCCCTGGAGCGTCGCGAATTCGTCCTGCACTTCCAGCCCCAGGTGGCCCTGGCGACGGGCGCAATCGTCGGCGCCGAGGCCCTCATCCGTTGGCAACGGCCCGAGGTTGGCCTGGTGCCGCCCAAGGACTTCATTCCGCTGCTCGAGGAAACCGGCCTCATCGTGCCGGTGGGCGAGTGGGTGCTCCAGGAGGCTTGCAGATACGCCAAGCACTGGCAGGGCGAAGGGCTTCCGGGCGTCCGCATGGCCGTCAATTTCTCCTCGCGCCAGTTCCAGGAATCCGACGTCACCGCGCAGGTGCAGCGTGCGCTGGCAATGTCGGGCCTGGAGCCGCGCTGGTTGGAACTGGAGATCACGGAAAGTCTGGTGCTGTTGGACGCGGAAGCGGTCATCCGCACCTTGAGCGAGTTGCGCGGCAGCGGCGTCAGCCACGCCCTGGACGACTTCGGCACCGGCTATTCATCCCTGGCGTATCTGCAGCGCTTGCCAGTGGCGCGCATCAAGATCGACTACAGCTTTGTCGCCAATATCACATCGAATCCGAATGACGCTGCGATAGTCCGGGCGGTGGTGGGAATGGCCCACAATCTGGGCCTGTCGGTCATCGCCGAAGGGGTCGAAACCGAGGGCCAGCTTGGCTACCTGAGGGGCCTGCAATGCGAAGAGATTCAAGGCTTTTACTTCAGCCGCCCGCTGCCCGCCGAGGCCTTCGCCGATCTGTTGCGCAACAACTCCGTGCTGACGGTGCCCGCCGACCACGACAGGGTTGAGCGTGTGCTGCTGCTGGTTGACGACGAGCCGAACATCCTGTCTGCCTTGCGCCGGACGTTGCGGCGGGCCGCCTTTCGCGTCTTGGCCACCACCAGCGTCAAGGAGGCCTTTGAATTGCTGGCGACCCATCCGGTGGGCGTCATCGTCTGCGACCAGCGCATGCCGGAGATGCCAGGGACCGAGTTTCTGCGCCGGGCGAAGGAGCTGCACCCGGCCGCGGTTCGCATCGTTCTCTCGGGTTACTCGGAACTCAACTCGGTCATCGATGCCGTCAATCGGGGCGCCATCTACAAGTTCCTGCCCAAGCCCTGGGACGAAGAAGTCCTGCTGGCAGCCCTGAACGATGCCTTCCGCCTGCACGAAATCGAACAGGACAACCAGAAGCTGACGCGGCGGGTGAAGGAACTGCTCGCCGGACCCGGAGCTGGCTAGAACGCCGGCGTTTCGACCGCGGCGGGCTGGGGTGGCGGCGGCAGCAGTGCGCCCGAAGCTGCGCAGGCTGCGGCTGCGGCGATGATCGCCGCGAGCAGGAAGGCAGCCAGGCTGCCGCCGCGCGGCGCATCGACCGGCTCGGCGACGTCCTTCCAGCCGGTGATCATGGGGATGGTCAGGTTGTCCTTCTTCACCTTCACGTAGAAGGCGACGGCGCCGACGTGCAGAATCACCAGCGCGATCATGATCGGCTCGAACAGCTTGTGGATGCCGGTGATCTGCGCGGAGAGGTCGGCGCCGACCAGCGCGTAGAGGTGGCCCTGGTAGGAGATGTCGTCGTTCGCGAACAGGCCGCTGGTCGCCTGGGCGGCGAGCAACGAGAGCAGCGCCAGTACCGACAGGGCGCCGAGGGGATTGTGGCCGATGCCGTGCCATTCGCCGCGCAGGTAGGCGCGGATGGCGCCGGGGCCCTTCACGAAACTGGCGAAGCGTGCCGGGGTCGAGCCGACGAAACCCCAGACGATGCGAAAGATGAGCAGGCCGACCACGGCCAGGCCGGCGCGGCCGTGCCAGGCCATGGCGTTGCCGCCGATCTGCGCGCTGACGAAGGCGGTTGCGACGGCGGCGGCCAGCAGCCAGTGGCACAGCCGCAGCGGCAGGTCCCAGACCCGGACCTTCATCGACTCAGACCACGGCTCCGTCGTCGGTCATGCCTTCGGGCCTGTCCTTCTTCGGCTTGATGAACTGCTCGCGCGAGACGCCCATCCACATCACCAGCGGGCTGGCGACCAGCACCGAGGAGTAGATGCCGAACAGGATGCCGATGGTCAGCGCCAGCGCGAAGTAGTGCAGCGCGGCGCCGCCGAAGATGAGCATCGAGGTGACCATCATTTGCGTCGAGCCGTGGGTGATGATGGTGCGCGAGATGGTGCTGGTGATGGCGTGGTTGAGGACCTCGGGCGTGCTCATGCCGCGCTTCTTCTTGAAGGTTTCGCGCACGCGGTCGAAGACGACCACCGACTCGTTGACCGAGTAACCGAGCACGGCCAGCACGGCGGCCAGTACGGGCAGCGAGAATTCCCACTGGAAGAAGGCGAAGAAGCCGAGGATGATCACCACGTCGTGCAGGTTGGCGATGATGGCCGAGACGGCGAAGCGCCACTCGAAGCGCAGCGCCAGGTAGATGACGATGCCGACGACCACCAGCAGCAGGGCCATGGCGCCATCCTCGGCGAGTTCCTTGCCCACCTGCGGGCCGACGAACTCGACGCGCTTCAGGCTTGGCGTGTCGCCGGCGCTGACTCTTGCCAATGACTCCATGACGCGCGCGCCGACCTTGGCCGTCTCGGTGTCCTTGGCCAGCGGTACTCGGATCAGCACGTCGCGCGAGGAACCGAAGTTCTGCACCTGGGTGTCGACGAAGCCGTCGGCATCGAGCTGCTTGCGGATCTTCTCGATGTCCGCGGACTGCGTGTAGCCGACCTCGACCAGCGTGCCGCCGGTGAATTCGATCGACAGGTGCAGGCCCTTGGTCGCCAGGAAGAACACCGCGGCGAAGAAGGTGAGCAACGAGATGACGTTGAACACCAGCGCGTGGCGCATGAAGGGGATGTCTTTGCGGATGCGGAAAAATTCCATGATTTATGCCCCCGGCTTCCAGACCTGGCCGATCGACAGCGATGCCAGCTTCTTGCGTCGCCCGTAGATGAGATTGATCAGGCCGCGCGACAGCACGACCGAACTGAACATCGAGGTGAGGATGCCCAGGCAGTGCACCACGGCGAAGCCGCGCACCGGGCCGGAGCCGAAGATCAGCAATGCCACGCCAGCGATCAGCGTCGTCACGTTGGAGTCGAGGATCGTGGCCCAGGCACGCTCGTAGCCGGCCATGATCGAGGCCTGCGGCGTGCTGCCGCCGCGCAGCTCCTCGCGCACGCGCTCGTTGATCAGCACATTGGCGTCGATGGCCATGCCCAGCGTCAGGGCGATGGCGGCGATGCCCGGCAGGGTCAGCGTCGCCTGCAGCAGCGAGAGCAGGGCGACCAGGAACAGCAGGTTGGCCGACAGGGCGACGACGGAGACGAAGCCGAACAGCAGGTAGTACGCGGTCATGAACACGGCGATGGCGACGAAGCCCCACATCGTGGAGTTGAAGCCCTTGGCAATGTTGTCGGCACCCAGCGAGGGGCCGATGGTGCGCTCCTCGATAATGTCCATCGGCGCGGCCAGCGAGCCGGCGCGCAACAGCAGCGCGACGTCGTTGGCCTCGGTGGTGGTCATGCGGCCGGAAATCTGCACGCGGCCGCCGCCGATCTCGGTGCGGATCACCGGCGCGGTGACCACCTCGCCCTTGCCCTTCTCGATCAGCAGGATGGCCATGCGCTTGCCGACGTTGTCGCGCGTCACGTCCTTGAAGATGCGCGCGCCGGCGGAGTCGAGCGTCAGGTGCACCGCCGCTTCCTGGGTCTGGCCGTCGAAGCCGGGCTGGGCGTCGGTGAGCCGGTCGCCGGTCAGCACCACCTGCTTCTTGACCAGCAGCCCGCGGCCGCCGCGCTCGACGTAGTACTCGGTGCCGATCGGTGGCTGGCCCTTGGCGGCGGCATCCATGACGGTCGGGTTGGCCGAGGCCTCGTCGTCGACCAGGCGCACTTCCAGGGTCGCCGTGCGGCCGAGGATGTCCTTGGCCTTGGCGGTGTCCTGCACGCCCGGCAATTGCACGACGATGCGGTCGGCGCCCTGCTGCTGGATGACCGGCTCGGCGACGCCGAGTTCGTTGATCCGGTTGTGCAGGGTGGTGATGTTCTGCTTGATGGCAAATTCCTGGATGCGCTTCTCGGCTTGCGGCTTGAGCGTTGCAGTCAGCTTGAAGTCAGCGCCATCCTGGCCTTCGATCGAGGTCAGGTCGCCCTGCGCGTTGTCGATCACCGCCTTGGCCTTGTCGCGCGTCTCGGCGTCGCGGAAGCGAACGACGATGGTCTCGCGCTCGCGGCCGATGCCGCTGTGGCGGATGTTCTTGTCGCGCAGCAGGCTGCGCAAGTCGGCTGAGGTCGAGTCGAGGCGCTTGGTGATCGCGCCCTTCATGTCCACCTGGAGCAGGAAGTGCACGCCGCCGCGCAGGTCGAGGCCGAGGTACATCGGCAGCGCGTGGATGCCGGTCAGCCAGGCGGGCGATGCCGACAGCAGGTTGAGCGCCACGCTATAGGAGGCATCGGTCGGGTCGGGGTTGAGCGCCTTCTCGATGGCGTCCTTGGCCTTCAACTGCGTATCGGTATCGGAGAAGCGGACGCGGATGCTGTTGAGATCGGCGAACAGGCCGTTGTGGGCGATGCCGGCCGTCGTCAGAGTTCCTTCGACGCGGGAGAGCAGGGCGGTATCGACCTTGATGGTGGCCTTGACGCTGGACACCTGGACGGCGGGCACTTCGCCGAAGAAGTTCGGCAGCGTATAGAGCAGGCCGAAAACCAGCGCGATGACGATGATCGCGTTCTTCCAGACGGGGAATCGATTCATGACCGGGTACCGACACCGACGCCCGCGGGCGTCGGCGGCAAGAGGGCTATCAGAGGGTCTTCAGCGTGCCCTTGGGCAGCATGGCACCGATGGCGGCCTTCTGCACGGTGACTTCGACCGGGCCATCCTTGCCTTCGGCGACTTCGACGGTGATGTAGTTCTCGCCGACCTTGGTGATGCGGCCGACGATGCCGCCCTGGGTGACCACTTCGTCGCCCTTGGCGAGCGCGCCGACCATCTTCTGGTGTTCCTTGGCCTTCTTCATCTGCGGCCGGATCATCAGGAACCAGAGCACGACGAACATCAGGATGATGGGCAGCATGCCCATCAGGCCTCCCATCGGGTCTTGGGCGGCGGCGGGCGCGGCTTGGGCGAACGCGTTGGAAATCAGCATGTTGTACTCCAGTGGACGGGATGCAAGGCGGGCATTATACCGGCCTGCGGGCGCGGTTCCGGTGGAATTCCAGGGTATGGGAGGCCAGGCGGTTTTCAACGATGGCCGCCCGCAATTCCGTCATCAAGGTCTGGTAATAGAAGAGGTTGTGGATGGTGTTGAGCCGGGCGCCGAGGATTTCGCCGACGCGATGCAGGTGGTGCAGGTAGGCGCGGCTGAAGTTGCGGCAGCAATAGCAGCCGCAGGTCTCGTCGAGCGGCCGGGTGTCCTGCTTGTAGCAGGCATTCTTGATGCGCACGTCGCCGTAGCGGGTGAAGAGATGCCCGTTGCGCGCGTTGCGGGTCGGCATCACGCAGTCGAACATGTCGATGCCCTGACTGACGGCATAGACGATGTCCTCGGGCGTGCCGACGCCCATCAGGTAACGCGGCTTGTCGGCCGGCAGGCGTGGCGCGGTGTGGGCCAGGATGCGCTCGAAGTCTTCCTTCGGTTCGCCGACCGAGAGGCCGCCGATGGCCATGCCGTCGAAGCCGATGGCCGCCAGTTCCGCCAGCGATTCGTCGCGCAGGTTTTCGTACATGCCGCCCTGGACGATGCCGAACAGCGCGTTCGTGTTGTTCAGCTTGTCATGCTCGTCGCGCGAGCGGCGCGCCCAGCGCAACGAGAGACGCATCGATTCGGCGGCCTCCTTCTCGCTGGCCGGATAGGGCGTGCATTCGTCGAAGATCATCACGATGTCGGAGTTCAGCACATGCTGGATCTGCATCGAATCCTCGGGACGCATGAAGAGCTTGTCGCCGTTCACCGGCGAGGCAAACTTGACGCCTTCCTCGGTGATCTTGCGCAGTTCGCCGAGGCTGAACACCTGGAAGCCGCCCGAGTCGGTCAGGATGGGCTTGTCCCAGCCCATGAAGCGGTGCAGTCCGCCGTGGGCGCGGATCACCTCCAGCCCCGGCCGCAGCCAGAGGTGGAAGGTGTTGCCGAGCACGATCTGCGCGCCGATCTCGAGCAGTTCGTTCGGCGCCATCGCCTTCACCGTGCCGTAGGTGCCGACCGGCATGAAGACGGGCGTCTCGACCACGCCGTGGGCCAGGGTCAGGGTGCCGCGGCGGGCGGCGCCGTCGGTGGTGAGGAGGTCGAATTTCATGGGCGATGGATCAGCATGGCATCGCCGTAGCTGAAGAAGCGGTAGTTGTCGTCGATGGCGTGGCGGTAGGCGGCGCGAATCTCGATCATGCCGCCGAAGGCCGAAACCAGCATCAGCAGCGTCGACTTGGGTAGGTGGAAGTTGGTCAGCAATACGTCGACGACGTGGAACTCGAAGCCGGGCGTGACGAACAATTCGCTCTCGCCTGCGCCGGCCTTCAGTTCGCCGTCCAGGGCAGCCGTTTCCAGCGTGCGCAGCGTTGTCGTGCCGACCGCGACCACCCGGCCGCCCCGGGCTCGGCAGGCGGCGATGGCGTCGACCGTGGCCTGCGGCACGCTATATCGCTCGCGGTGCATGCGGTGTTCGGCGAGGTCATGCACGCGCACCGGCTGGAAGGTGCCGGCACCGACGTGCAGGGTGACATGGGCGTTTTCGATGCCGCGCTTCGCCAGCTCGGCCAGCAGCGGCGGGTCGAAGTGCAGGCCGGCAGTCGGTGCCGCCACCGAACCCTTCTCGCGGGCGAACACCGTCTGGTAGCGTTCCTCGTCGGCGTCCGTCGCCGGGTGCTCGATATAGGGCGGCAGCGGCAGCCGGCCGTGGCGCTCGATCAGTTCGATGGCGTCGCCGGCAAAAGTCAGCCGCCAGAACTCGCCGATGCGGCCCAGCACTTCGACGTTTATCGTCTCTTCGAGCAGCAAATGCGAGCCGGCCCTGGGCGGCTTGCTGGCGCGAACTTGCGCAATCACTTCGCCGTCGGCGGCGATGCGCTCGACCAGCACCTCGACCTGGCCGCCGGTGTCCTTGTGGCCGAGCAGGCGGGCGTGGATCACGCGCGTATCGTTCATCACCAGCAGGTCGCCCGGCTCAAGCAGGCCCGGCAGGTCGCGGATGACGCGATCTTCGAGCGCCGCGCCGCGCATCACCAGCAGGCGGCTGGCCGAGCGTTCGGCCGGCGGCGTCTGGGCAATCCGCTCGGGCGGCAGGGGATAGTCGAAGTCGGCTAGGGTCAGCATCGGTTGTGGCAAACGGAAGATTCGCGGATAATGCGCGCCTTCCACGCGAAGGCGCGCATTCTACGCGGCTTCAACTCCCTGCCGGGATGGCGGAATCGGTAGACGCAGCGGATTCAAAATCCGCCGCCGCAAGGTGTGAGGGTTCGAGTCCCTCTCCCGGCACCAGCCCTAGACAGCGTTAGCGAGCATAGTCGGGCCGAAACCAAGACTAGAAGCAGGTTTAGCGAACCTGCCAAATCCCATAGCGTTGCATTGGGTGGCATTGAAATACCGTCCCATTAGCGGTATTCTTGGCGGTATACCGGATGTGAGTCCGGGCCTCGATGGACGTATACCGTCATGCCGCTGACCGATACCCAGATCCGCAAGACCAAGCCGGGCGACAAGCCGGTGAAGATGACGGATGGAAATGGGCTTTACCTGCTGCTTTCGCCGGCAGGTGGCAAGCTGTGGCGGCTCGATTACCGCTTCGGCGGCAAGCGCAAGACCCTGGCACTGGGTGCTTATCCATCCGTGCCGCTGGCGAAGGCCCGTGCCGACGCGGGCAAGGCGCGGGAGAAGATCGCCGCTGGCGACGATCCGGGCGCTGAACGCAAGCGAATGAAGGTGGCGCTGGCCGATACCTTCAAGGCGGCTGGTGAAGCCTGGTACAAGACAAATGCCGAAAGCCGCGAACCTGCGACCCGTGGCAAGTGGCGTTACTTCCTCGATATCGCCTATGCCGAGATCGGCGCGCAGCCGGTGCGCGCCATCGCTGCGGCCGACCTGGTGCGCATGGTGCGCAAGATCAACGACAAAGGGCTGGCCGAGACAGCCAGGCGCACCTTCGCCATGTGCGGGCGCGTGTTCCGCTACGCGGTTGCCCATGGCCTTGCGGATCGCGATCCATCCCGCGACGTGAGCCTGCGCGACGTGTTGCCGGCGCAGGTGGTTGAGCACCACGCGAGTCTGACGGACCCGGCGGCTGTCGGTGGGCTCTTGCGCGCCATCGACGGTTATGAGGGCAGTGCGGTTACGCGCCACGCTCTGCGGCTGGCCGCCCTGGTGTTCGTTCGCCCTGGTGAATTGCGGCATGCCGAGTGGTCTGAGTTCGACACCGATCGCGCTGAGTGGCGCATTCCAGCGGCCAAAATGAAGATGGGCGAAAAACACGTGGTGCCCCTGAGCGCCCAAGCCATGGCAGTTCTCGACGATCTGCGCCCGCTCACGGGCGACGGTAGCTACTTGTTCCCGAGCGAGCGGACGCGCGATCGGCCCATGTCCGAAAACACCGTCAATGCAGCTCTGCGGCGCCTGGGCTATACCACCGACGAAATGTGTGGCCACGGTTTTCGGTCAACGGCGTCGACGCTGCTGCATGAAATGGGCTACCAGCACGCGGTCATCGAGCGCCAGCTGGCGCACGCCGAACGCAACAAAGTGGCGGCTGCCTACAACTTTGCCGAGTACCTGCCGGAGCGGCGGAAGATGATGAGCGAGTGGGCTGACTATCTGGACCAGCTCCGCGCCGGCGCCAAGGTCATACCTATCAAGACGGCTGCCTGACCGTATCAGGCAAGCGGGGCCGAATGGTGTAGCACCACCACGCGGCCCCTGACCACGAAGCATCTGTATAGGAGAAGCATCATGGCTGCAAGCGAGTGTACCGAAGAAAACGTGAGTTCCGATTTGCCGAAAGATTGGGACAGTCTCTCTCCCGACGAGTTTTCCGACGAGTTGTTCGCTGCGATGCAGAGCAAGGGACCGTTTCTGACGCCCGACGACATGGACAAAATTGAGCGGTTGTGGGAGGAGGAGCGACGTACCCGCCGCTGCGCCCTGGTCCTGCTGACGATGCCGTTTGCCGAGTTGCGTGATTCAGTCGAACAGGACCGGGATTTTGCGGGTGCGGTGGCAGAAGTGTTCCGCTGCACAAAGGACCTTGCCTATTACAAGGGTATGGTTGAGCTTCTTCAGCAGGCAAATCTATGGGCCATGACAGCCATTGCCTGCCGAGAGGACATGGCGGAACTGCTAACCGAAGCCGACGTAGCGGACTGAGTCGATTTTCGCCGGGCCTAGGTTTGGCCGCCGAAAAGCCGGACACCCTTGCCGGCCTGGCCCTGGCGATCCCAACAAGGGCGCGCGAAAGGGTGCGCGATGAGTGAAGCGAAGATTCCGGCGGCATTGCCCAAATGGATTCCATGGGGCGGTCAGTACGTCTATGAGGCTGTCTATATAAATGGCGGTTTCAGCGCTCCCCGTGTTGCAAAGGCAACCGACACGCTGTTCCATGCAGCGGAGTTGGAGAGCTGGTGGCAAAGTCTTGCAGGCCTGCGCATCCCTCCAGATGGCTGGTCATTTCTCATTGGGGCAATCGTCATGATGGTCGAGTGTTCGCCAGCAGCTGGGAAGCGCGCTACGCGGGACGCTCCCGACGATAAGGTGGCCATCCGCGAGCGGCAGAAGGTGGGCACCAAGCTGATGGGGCAGGCAGCGAAGAAGGCTCGCGAACTGGCGGAACTCCTCGACCAAATTGAAGAGAATGGCGGAGAGGTTCCAGACGAGTCCTATTCGGGGCTGGCGCTGCTGGAGGCTGCAATCGCGTCCGATGGGATGGCCCGTGCTTGCTGCAACGATCCTTTCGATGCCTTTCGGCGTGAGCTGTCAAGCTACGCCGAGAGCCACTTCCCGCACCCGACTCTGATCGTCGATGCGCTCGCGTCGGCTCTGGAGGCGTTCCCTGGTGACGGAGAGATCTTCGCCAGCGATCCTTGGTTGTCATCAGCGCAGTCGAGTTGGAAGGACTATGTCCGCGTCGTAACGGAGCGCTTGACAGAGTGCAAGAGGATGTATGGTGACGCTCCAGCCTTTACGGACGCCGAGTGGACGGTCTTGTTGCAGCAGTTGATTGATTCCAGCCTGACGCGGCAAACAGTCACCAAGGGCTTGAAGGAACTGTAAGGGATTTTTTCGGGGCGTCTACCGAAAATCCCTATTCGACTCGCATTGCTTGGTTCGGCACTGTGTCGTACCGCTCCATACCGGAGCGCTACGGAAAACAGGAGCGCGACGTGACGCAATGCAAATCGTTCGATGACTTGCCCGACTCGGCGCATGTCGACGACAAGACCCTCGCCGAGGTCTTCGGCACTTCCACCACAACCATTTGGCGAAGAACAGCTCGCGGTGAATTGCCGCAACCCGTGCGCTTTTCCAGCCGCTGTACACGCTGGCGGGTTGGCGACATTCGCGCAGTCTTAAGCGCGCACCATTGCGGCCTTAAGAATGTCTAGTCTCCAGCCGCTCAGGGGTAGGGAGGCCCAGGCGGTGGCTGCCGAAATCATCCGCTCTGGTCGCGGGTGTTGCTGTGGCGAATGCGGGAAGCCCTTCACGGCTGCACGCAAGCACCGTGGCGTCGCCAGGGTTGCGCATTGCGATGAGCAGGGCGTTGTCAGCACGGTGGCCTGGCTGCTTTGCGGCAAGTGCTATGGCGCGATGAAGCGCGACGGCAATCGCCCATCGCGGAAGCTGATCGGCGAGGCAAGGGCCGGCCTTGCGCTTGCCATGACGCCGCCGGGCGGCACGGCATGACGATCGATCTGAACGAGGCGCAGCGCTTCCTCACATTGCTGCGCGAAGCCGAGGCCTGCACCTTCCAGACGTTCGATGATGGCGGCGCGCGTGCCGATCTGGCGCGCGTTCTCCATGGCGACATCGAGCAACACGGCGCGCAGCTCGCCGCACTGAATGAGCGCGGCGCCGGCGTCTTCATGATGGTCAATTTCGGCGACGGCAAGGGGCGTTCAGCGGCGAACGTGACCGGCGTCTGCGCCGTGTTCGTCGACCTTGATGGCGCGCCGCTGGAGCCAGTGCTGGCCGCTGGCCTGGAGCCGCATGCGCTTATCGAAAGCTCGCCAGGGCGCTACCACGTCTATTGGCTGGTTGCCGATTGTGCCCTCAGTGCCTTCACTCCCATCCAGGCGGCCCTGGCAACACGCTTTGGTGGCGACACCAAGGTAAAGGACTTGCCGCGCGTGATGCGCCTGCCTGGCTTCCTTCACCGCAAGGGCGAACCGTTCCAGACGCGCATCCTGCAACTACGCGAAGTCCTACCCTATACGCTTGACGAGATCGTGCGCGGCCTCGGCCTCAGCATCGAGCCGGATGCGCCAGCGGCGAAGCGGCGAACTGCCGACCCCGGCGGCAAGGTTGAGGCATTCCCAGAGGGGCGCCGCAATGCCGGCCTGGCGTCAATCGCGGGCACCATGCGCCGGAAGGGAGTAAGCGGCGCCGCGGTCGAGGCGGCCCTCTTGGCAGAGAACGCGGCGCGCTGCGTGCCGCCGCTCCCTGAAGACGAGGTGCGCACGATCGCGCGATCAGTATCGCGGTACGCGCCTGCCCAGGTGCAGGCGTCTGCACCGCCTGCCGAGGTACAGACGGTCGAATGGCCTGACCCGATCATGCCAGGCGCGCGCTCGACGCCTGACCTGCCGGCGGACCTGCTGCCTGGCGTCTGGGGCGAGCATGCGCTGGCCGTGTCCGAGGCGACGCAGACGCCTCCCGCGCTGGTCGTGCTGTTCACCATCTCGATCTTGGCCACCATCCTGCAGGGGCGCTACATGGTCGAGCCGTTCGGGGATGGCGATTATCAGGAGCCGCTGTCGCTTTGGACAGTGACTTGCTATCCAGTAGGCGGCCGAAAGACGGCCGTATTTAACGCCTGCGTGGCACCAGTGCTGCGGTGGGAGAAGCTAGCCGGCGATCGTGCTCGACCGGAAATCTTTCGGCGATTCGCGGCGCGTGAGGTCGCAGTGAAACGCATCGAGCGTTTGAAGAATGACGCCGCACGCGAGGACGACCAGAAGAAGCGTGGCCTGATCGAAGACGAAATCAAGCGCACCAAGGAGGACATGCCAGATGAGTTGAAGTCGCCGCGGTGCTTCACCGGGAACGCCACATCAGAGCGAACGGAAGGCATGTTGGCAGAGCAAGGCGGGAAGCTGTCTTTACTGTCGGACGAGAACGATACGTTCCTGCATCTGACTGGCGCTCTGCGTGGCGGCGTGGCCAGCCTCGATGTAGTGCTCAAGGGGCACGCTGGAAGCGCGATCCGTGTCGATCGCCAGGGGCGGGAAGCACACCTGGATAGGCCGGCATTGAGCATGGGCCTGATCGTGCAGCCTGAATCATTTGCCGAACTGGCGGCGGTACGCCGGCTGCGCAATACGGGCGTGCTGGCGCGGTTCCTCTTCGCAGTGCCGCGCTCCAACATCGGGCAGCGCGACGTGCGCCTGCGCAAGCCGGTTCCGCGCGACGTGGCGGAGGCATATCACGCTGCCGTGATGCGCTTGCTCGATGGCTACGAGGCGCGCGGTCAGGAGCCGCACATACTGCCATTCGCCACCGAGGCCATGGAACCATGGCTAGCGTTCGCCGAGGGCGTCGAGCACCATCAAGGCGAGGGCGGCCGTTACGAGAACGTGAGTGACTGGACCAGCAAGTTACCTGGTCAGGCGGCGCGGCTGGCGGCAGTCTTCCAGATTGCCGAGGATGGCCTCGATGCGAAGGTGGTCGCGCTCAAGTCAGTCGAGCGGGCACTGCAGCTCTGCCGGCTGTTGATCCCGCATGCCGAGGCGGCCTTCAGCATGCTCGGCGCCGATGACACCGATACCGACGCCCTAGCGGTGTTGCGCTGGCTGCGGACCAATGAACGGCGTGAATTCACCAGGCGAGAGGCGCAGCGCGCGATGCATGGTCGGTTCTCCAAGGTCGAGCGCCTGGAGCGTGCCCTGGGTGCGCTGCGCGATCTGTACATCATCAGCGGCGAGAAGAAGGCGGCGACCGGCGGCCGGGCGAGTTGCTTCTATCTGGTCAATCCGAAGATATACCCGCAGCGGGTGCCAGCATGAGTTCTGACACTAAAAGCCATTTGTCAGTAGACATATTAAAAAAGGTTCTTTTTCTTTCAAGTGAATACGTTTCCACCATCGGTGACAGTGACAGAAGCGACAAAAGAGCAGCGCGAACTTCTGTTCCTTTTGTCACTGTCACCGATGGCGAAAGCCGCCCAGCACTCACAACCACCATAAGGAACTCGGCATGAGCACCATTGAGAAACTCGGGGTAAGGATGTCCAATCCCGTTCCCGTCACCATCGATGCCGCGTCGTACGCGGAATACATAGCGCTGCTGCACATCCAAGTCGAGATGTTGGCGAAGACAGTCGCCATCCTGAATCTTGAGAACCCCGGCGGCGAGAACGAACGGCTAGCCGAGGTGCAGAACGCCGTGGCGCTCATCGCCAGCAGCACGCGCGATGCGCTGCTGGAACATCTGCGCTTGGCGAGGGACCAGGGCTTGCGGTTTGCCATCGCCCCACCGGGTGGCGCTCTTCACCACTGAGGGTAGTGCCGTGACCGCTTCGACAATTGATCTATCGGCATGGAGCTCAGTGGTCTCGCCAGTCGCGGGTCCTTCCTGGCTTCTCCCCACACGGCGCGAAACGAGCCCATCTTTTCGCCAGTTCTATGGCTTCAGGGGACTTGACTGACTATGCGCATCATAGGACAGCAGAGCATTGCCGATCTATTCGGAGTCTCGCGCGAGACGATAGACACCTGGCAGCGGCACGGCTTGCCAGTTGCGGTCCGCGGCGGACCGGGTGTGCCGAGTGAGTACGATACCGAGGCCTGCATCAACTGGTTGATCGAGCGTGAGGTCAAGAGGGTATGCGAAGAGAGGCCGCAGGATCGCCTGGCGCGCGTCCAGGCCGACAAGATCGAGATGGAAAACGCAGCGCGCCGTTGCCTGCTTATTCCAGCGGACAAGCTTGAGCCCCGACTGAAGGCGGCCTATCTGTTC
>JACRIZ010000054.1 GCA_016235765.1 Rhodocyclales bacterium
GCTGCAGATCGCCCCCAAGCGGCGTAACTCTCTCCTGGAATACCTGATCACCAGCCGACCGAAGCAACGTGCCCGCGTCACCGGCCGCACGGGTTGGCACGAAGGCGAAAGCGGCATGGTGTTCGTCCTGCCGGAACGATCTTTCGGCGATGCCGGCGAGGTCTGGCTATTCGATGACGCCGGCCAGCCGACCAGCAGCTTTAAGCAACGCGGCACGATCGAGGACTGGCGGCGGGAAGTGGCTGCACGATGCGTCGGCAATAGTCGCCTGGTGTTCGCGGTGTCGCTGGCGTTCGCTTCGCCGCTACTGCACGTGGCGGAAATGGAGTCGGGCGGCTTCCACCTCATCAGCAACAGTAGCAACGGCAAGACGACGGTGATGCGCGTGGCGGCGAGCGCGTGCGGAGGGCATGACTACATGCAGCGCTGGCGGGCGACCGACAACGGCCTGGAAGCCCTGGCCATGCAGCATTGTGACTCTCCCTTGTTGCTCGATGAGCTGGCCCAGCTCGACCCGAGGGCGGCCGGCGAGGTTGCCTACATGCTGGCCAATGGTGCAGGCAAGGCGCGCGCGCAGCGAGCCGGAGGCATGCGGGACACTGCCCGCTGGCGGCTGCTGTTCCTGAGTGCCGGCGAGATCGGCCTGGCGCAGCACATGGCGGAAGCAGGCAAGCAAACGAAGGCCGGCCAGGAGATCCGCATCGCGGAGATTCAGGCCGATGCCGGTGTCGGGCTGGGGGTGTTCGAGGAGATCCACGGCGAGGCCAATGGCGCCGACTTTGCACGGGCCCTCGATCGCGCCTTGCGGCAGAACTACGGTACGGCGTTTCCGGTTTTCCTCGATGCCCTGGTACGACAGCAGGGCGATATCGCCGATACGCTTCGGGAAGCCCGCAAGGTCTTCGCCCGTCGCTATCTGACGGACGCCAGCGGCCAGGCGCGACGGGTTGCCGATCGCTTCGCCCTGGTGGGTGCGGCCGGCGAGCTGGCCACACGTATGGGAATCACCGGATGGCAAGGCGGGGCGGCGATCTTGGCAGCGGGGGTGTGCTTTGCAGCCTGGCTGTCGCAACGTGGCGGCGAGGGCAACCAGGAGGAACGGGCCATGCTGGCGCAGGTGCGGGGCTTCCTTGAGCGGCATGGCGAGGGCCGCTTTACCGATTGGGGCCGGCCAGTGGCGAAGGATGACCACGCCCCCCGCGTACAGAACCGGGCCGGCTGGCGCCGCCGTGTCGAGGGTGAATCGTCTCTACCGGACGAGGCCACCACGGAATACCTGGTCTATCCGACCGTGTTCAAGGAAGAGGTCTGCAAGGGGTTCAATGCGAGCGCCGTGGCCAAGCTGCTGGCGGCCCGTGGCTATCTCAAGACCGAGCCGAGCGGCGGCAAGCTCGCCCCGAAGTTCAAGCCGCCAGGGGAATCTCACCAGCGGATGTATCACGTCCTGCCCTCGATCTTCGAGGCCGAATGATGGGGGCGGGCATGCTCGATTGGGATGCCCTGCTCCCTCCTGCTGACGCCGTCGACACCCCACACGAAGGGGCATGCGCCCCCGAAGTGGGGGAAATTTCCCCCTCTTGGGGGAAAGACAATGACATAGAGGGGAAATGCCGATCCGCACCGGATGCGGCGTTCGGCGATATTTCCCCCATTTCCCCCATTTCCCCCGAGAAAAAGCACAAGGTAGGAAGTGAGGCCGACACAGGGGGTGGGGGTGGGCAGGAGGATGCTTGCGCCAGCAGTGGGAATCGCGGCGACTGGATCACCTGTCGGCAGTGCCGGCACTTGGCGATCCAGTGCGATCCGCCTGCATGTCGGATTGCCTCCCTGAAGCCGGGCGCCCTGGTGCGTGCCATGCCTGGCTATCGTCCTGTGCTGATGCCTCAGCGGTGCGCCGGCTTCGTGGCGCTGCCCAGTTGTCGGGATGGCGAGGAGGGTTAAGGTCGAAGGCCTTGCTTGCCTCGGCGGGTCCTTCCTGGCAATACCTCACACGGCGCGAAACGAGCCCAAGTTTTCGCCAGCTCTATGGGGCGCACGAAGGTAAGTAAATGTCGGCGGCATGATCTGAGGTAAGTAAGTCAGTAGGGTAGGGCTGACGGCCTTGGAAGTCTAGGGGGGCGCCGTCGCGGTGGTCGGCCTGGGGTGGCCGTGCATGTTACGATTCTGACCGTGGCCCCGAGATCGAGGGCACCCCCGCCGAACATGTACCCCGAGGTGTACCCAATGCAAAACCACAATCACGAAGAATCAGTCGTAGCGGGCCTTTGCGCCCGCTACTGCTGATTCAAGTACAGTAGGGCGGATGGCCGGCGCCGGAACCCTCATCGTCGTCTCCGCCCCGTCGGGCGCGGGCAAGACCACCCTGGTCAAGCTGCTGATGGAGCGCGATCCGCTGGTGCGGCATTCCGTTTCCTACACTACGCGGCCGCCGCGGCCCGGCGAGCAGGATGGCCGTGAATACAACTTCATCGACATCGCGACCTTCGCCGCCATGCGCGACCGGGGCGACTTCCTGGAATGGGCGGAAGTCCACGGCAACTTCTACGGCACCTCGCGCGTCTGGCTGGCCGAGCAGATGCAGGCGGGCAGCGACATGCTGCTGGAGATCGACTGGCAGGGCGCGCAGCAGGTGCGGCGCCTGTTCCCCGAGGCCGTGACCATCTTCATCCTGCCGCCGTCGGTCGCCGAACTGGAGCGGCGCCTGCGCGGCCGAGGCCAGGATGCCGAGGATGTCATCCAGCGCCGCGTCGCCGCTGCGATGGGCGAAATGCGCCACGTCGGCGAGTTTAATTTTGCTATAATCAACAATGACTTGCAGGTGGCGCTCGACGACCTCGCCGCAGCGGTGCGCGCCGCGCGCCTGCGCGTAGCGAGCCAGAGGGCGCGCCAGCCGGAAATGTTCCGTTTTCTCGAGCAGTACTGACCTGAAGGATTCGCCTCATGGCCCGCGTGACCGTAGAAGATTGCATGAAGAATTTCGCCAACCGTTTCGAACTGACGCTGGCTGCCACCTATCGTGCGCGCCAGATCACCATGGGCAGCACGCCGATGGTGGAAGCCGGCCGTGACAAGCCGACCGTGATCGCCCTGCGCGAGCTGGCTGCCGGCAAGGTCGGTCCGGAAATCCTCACCCGCAGCCAGTCCTGATCATGTAGGCGAGTCGGGAACCATGGCGGCCATCCTCCCGTTCTCGCCGCGTTTCAGCCGGTCGTCGGCAGTCGTTGCCGACGAGACGGCCATCCTGGCCAACGACCTGCACCCGCCGGTCGACCTGGCCGAGGATCTCGACCGTTTCCGCGCCAGCATTGCCGCCTACCTGAAGCCGGACGACGTGGCCCAGGTCGAGGCCGCCTACCATTTTTCCGCCGAGGCCCATCGCGGCCAGTACCGCACCAGCGGCGAGCCCTACGTTTCGCATCCGCTCGCCGTGGCGGGAACGCTGGCCGGCTGGCGGCTCGATCCGCAGGCGCTGATTGCGGCGCTCCTCCACGACGTGATGGAAGACACGGCCATCACCAAGGCGCAGTTGACCGAGCACTTCGGCAAGACCGCGGCCGAACTGGTGGATGGCGTCTCCAAGCTCGACCGCATCGAGAACCAGTCCTACGAGGAAGCCCAGGCGGAGAACTTCCGCAAGATGCTGCTGGCCATGGCGCGCGACGTGCGCGTCATCCTGATCAAGCTCTCCGACCGCCTGCACAACATGCGCACGCTCGACGCGGTGCGCCCCGACAAGCGCCGCCGCATCGCCCGCGAGACACTGGAAATCTACGCGCCGATCGCCAACCGGCTCGGCCTCAACAACCTCTACCGCGAGTTGCAGGAACTGGCCTTCCGCCATCAGCACCCGATGCGCTACCGGGTGCTGGTCAAGGCGGTCCGCCAGGCGCGCGGCAACCGCCGCGAGGTGGTCGGCAAGATCCTCGAGGCGATCCGCCACCGGCTGCCCGAGTGCGGCATCATGGCCGAGGTGATCGGCCGCGAGAAGCATCTCTACGGCATCTACCGCAAGATGCGCGAGAAGCACCTGAGCTTCTCGCAGGTGCTCGACATCTACGGCTTCCGCATCATCGTCAAGGACATCCCGACCTGCTACCTGGCGCTCGGCGCGCTGCACGGCCTGTTCAAGCCCGTGCCCGGCAAGTTCAAGGACTACATCGCGATTCCCAAGGCGAACGGCTACCAGTCGCTGCACACGACGCTGATCGGGCCCTATGGCACGCCGGTCGAGGTGCAGATCCGCACCTCCGAAATGAACCACGTCGCCGAGTCGGGCGTCGCTTCGCACTGGCTCTACAAGGACGAGCAGGCGATGACCGACCTGCAGCAGACCACGCACAAGTGGCTGCAGTCATTGCTCGAACTGCAGTCGGCGTCGGGCGATTCGGCCGAGTTCCTGGAACACGTCAAGGTCGACCTGTTCCCGGGCGAGGTCTATGTCTTCACGCCGCGCGGCAAGATCCTGGCGCTGCCGCGGGGCGCAACGCCGGTGGACTTCGCCTATGCCGTGCATACCGACATCGGCAACCGCTGCGTCGCTTGCCGCATCAACTTCGAGTCGATGCCGCTACGCACCGAATTGAAGAACGGCGACCGCGTCGAGATCATCACCGCCCTTTCGGCGAGCCCGAACCCGAGCTGGCTGTCCTACGTCGTCACCGGCAAGGCGCGGGCGCAGATCCGGCATTTCCTGAAGACGCAGCAGCAGGAGGAGTCGGCAGCGCTCGGCGAGCGTCTGCTGGGCCAGGCGCTGCGCAATTTCGGCATTCAGGGGGGCGATGCCGACAGCCAGACCTGGGAGCGTTTCCTGCGCGAGATCGCGCCCAAGGGCAAGCGCCAGGTGCTCACCGAAATCGGCCTGGGCGTGCGCCTGCCGGCCATCGTCGCCCGTCGCCTGGCGGAATTGCGCGACCGCCTGGAGCCCGCCGCCGAAGGCGAAACCGAGAATCGCCAGGCGACCGCCATCCTCATCCGCGGCACCGAAGGCGTCGCCGTGCAACTGGCAAAGTGCTGCCGGCCGATCCCCGGCGATCCCATCGTCGGCATCATCCGCAAGGGGCAGGGCCTGGTCGTGCATACGCACGATTGCGCGCTGCTGGCGCGCCAGCGCGGCGAACGCAACGACTGGGTCGACGTGGACTGGGAGGCCGACGTGCGCGGTTCCTTCGAGGTCGGGCTGCGCGTCGTCGTGGCCAACCAGCGCGGCGTGCTGGCGAAGATCGCCGCCGCCATGGCGGAGGAGAACTCCAACATCGTCAACGTCAGCATGGACGACGACCGCGGCCAGACGACCTCGCTTTACTTCACGCTGCAGGTGGCGAACCGCGTGCACCTGGCGAGCATACTGCGGCGGGTGCGGCGCATTCCCGAAGTCGTGCGCATTTACCGGATCAAGGACTGAACAGGAGGAGTCGGCATGGCAGCATACGAATCGGAGCACACCAAGTGGATGCGCGAGTGGCTGGAGAAGCACCCTGAGGAATTGCAGGTGCAGAAGAGCGGCCGCGCGCTGTGGTGGGACAAGCCGGCGCAGGACCAGGACACGCAACGCCGCCAGGCGGCCTGCCGCGTGCCGCAGAAGCCGTACTACTACGACGCCAACTGAGCGCCGATATCCTTACGGTACGACCTTGTCGATGACCAGGCGCAGGCCCTTCGCGCCGGGCTTGACGGGGCCGGCGCTGCCGGTCAAGTCGCCCGGCATCGACTTGGCGTCGCCGCTCTTCGAAACCCGCGCCTCGATCTGAACCGACTTGGCCGACGACAGGGGGCGCGCCGGCATCAACGCGTCGCCGTCGTCGAGCGCGAAGTCCATCGGCAGGTCGGCAACCCGTGCCCGTTTTGCGGCCAGTGGCATGGGCCCGCCGCCGGTTTCCCGGGCGATGATGAACACGGTGTCCGATGGTGCAGCCTGCGCCTTCCTGGCTGCAGCGAGTTCCACGCGGCCTCGAATCGCCGTGGCCGTTGCCGCGGGCGCTGCCGCCGTGGCCGAACCGGCCTTGCGGGTCCCCATCTTCTGCGTCGCTTCCTCGACGATGCTGGCCAGCATGCGTGCGTCTTCGGACTCGGGCGGCAACTGCCGCTGCGCACGCTGCCAATGCTGGACCGCCTTCGCGTAGTCGGCGCGGTTGAAGGCCGCGGTGCCGGCGAGCCACAGCGACTGCAGGTGGTCGGGATCGAGCGCCAGCGCCTTGGCGATCAACTGCTCCGGACGGCCGGCGAGGTCGCCGGTCTTGCTGGCCAGCAGGTCGGCATAGTCGGCCAGCAACTGCGGATCCTGCTCGACCAGGGCGAAGGCCTTCTCGTAGGCGCGTTCCGCCTCGGCGGTGCGGCGCATGGTCTTGTAGGAGCGGGCCAGCATCGCCCAGCCCTGCAGGTTGTCCGGTTCGTTCTCCAGTTTGGCGGCGAGGCCGGCGACCATATTCTCGACGTCCTGCTGGCTGAAGTCGCGGCGCTGCATCTGGTCCAGTGCGGCGGGGCTGCCCAGCCAGGCGTAGAGGCCGGCACCCAGCAGCGGCAGCGCGACCAGCAGCGCGACCAGGGTGCG
Organism: Rhodocyclales bacterium; assembly: GCA_016235765.1. GTDB lineage: Bacteria > Pseudomonadota > Gammaproteobacteria > Burkholderiales > Rhodocyclaceae > Fen-999. The sequence goes on from JACRIZ010000054.1 coordinate 6,548, forward strand.
CTTGGGATGCGCGGTCGCGACCAGTTGCGCGTCGTCCTGCGCGGCATCTTCGAGCAGCCGGCGCTGGATTTCGGCGCGTGCCGTCTGGTAGTCGGCGTCGGCCAACTGGCCGCTGGCGCGGTCGCCGTCGAGCTCGAGCAACTGGTCGCGGTAGATGGTCGTGTTGAGATCGCGGCGCGAGCTGCGACCGGTACCGGCGCGGCGCCACCAGGGACGTGACAGCAACGCGAGGCTTACCGCCAGCAGGAGCGCGGCGGCAATCAGAAATGTGGTCATCGTCAGTCTTTCAGCAGCGCTTCGGCGCGCTTCTTGTCGTCTTCGGAGAGTTCAGCAGGCGCTACCTGCCCGCTGCGGCGGCGCAAGTAGGCGATCAGGACGGCGAGGCCGACCAGCAGCAACACGAATGGCCCTGCCCAGAGCAACCAGGTGGTCGACTTGACCGGCGGCCGGTAGAGCACGAAATCGCCGTAGCGGCTGACCAGGAAGTCCTTGATCTCCTGGTCGGTCTTGCCCTGCTTGATCAGGCCGCGCACTTCGCGGCGCAAGTCCTCGGCCAGGTCGGCGCGCGAACCGGCCAGCGATTCGTTCTGGCAGACCAGGCAGCGCAACTCTTCGGCAATGACGACGAGGCGCTTCTCGACAACCTCGTCATCGGCCAGCGGCGCGGCCTCCCTGGCGAGCGCGGATCCCGACAGCAGCAGTGCGGCGGCGAGCAGGGCGAGGAATCTCATTTCTCAAGTTCCTTCATCTTCGGCAGGATCTTCTGCACCATCGCCTCGGGCGTGATCGGCCCGATGTGCTTGTACTGGATGATGCCGGCCTTGTCGATCAGGTAGGTCTCGGGTACGCCATAGACCCCGTAGTTGATGCCGACCCGACCGTCGAGGTCGAAGGCGGACAGCAGGTAGGGATCGCCGAACTGGGCAAGCCAGCGCAGGCCGTCCATGCGCTGGTCCTTGTAGTCGAGACCGACGACGGTGATGCCGTGCGACTTCGCATAATCCACCAGCACCGGATGCTCCTGGCGACAGGAGACGCACCACGATGCCCAGACGTTGAACAGCCAGACCTTGCCCAGCATGTCCTTGGGCGAAAAGGTCTTGGCCGGGTCGCCCAATTGCGCCACCTCGAAAGCCGGCGCCGGCTTGCCGACCAGCGGCGACGGCACTTCGCGCGGATCGCGGTTCAGGCCGACGGCGAGGAAGCCGAGCAGGACGATGAACAGACCCAGGGGCAGGAGAAATCGATTCACGAGCGAGCGCCCTCCAGTGCGTGGCCAACATCGGCGGATTTCGCCTTGAGTCGATAGCGGCGGTCGGCGGCGGCGACCAGGCCGCCCAGGGCCATGAACAGGCAGCCGAACCAGATCCAGTCTACGAACGGCTTGTAGTAGACGCGCACCGCCCAGGCGCCGTCGGGCAGCGGCTCGCCGAGCGAAACATAGACGTCGCGGGTGAAGCCGCTGTCGATCGCTGCCTCGGTCATCGGCATGCTCGAAGTCGCGTAGTTGCGCTTCTCCGGGTTCATGCGCTTCACCACGCGACCATCCACGCTCAGGTCCACGTCGCCGACGAAGGCGGTGTAGTTGGGCCCTTGCGCCTCGCGGATGCCGATGAAGGCGAAGTTGTACTTGCCGATGCTGACGGTGTCGCCCGGCGCCATGCGCACGTCCTTCTCCTCCTGATAGCCGCCGACCATGGTGACGCCGACCACGAACACGGCAATGCCGAGGTGGGCGATGTGCATGCCCCAGAAGCTGGCGGGCGCCGAACCCGTCTTCAGGCGCTCGATGATCTGCATCACGGTCGAGGCGACGATCCAGACTGCCGCGAGCAGGCCGAGGGCCACCAGCGGCGACCAGGCGCCGGCCAGGAAGGGCAGGCCGATGCCGGCGACGATGGCGATCACGGCGGCAACGCGCAGGCGCATGCCGATCTGCTTCAGGTCGGCGTGCTTCCAGCGCGCGAGCGGGCCGGCCGCCATCAGGAACAGCAGCGGCACCATGATCGGCACGAAGACGGCGTTGAAGTAGGGCGGGCCGACCGACAGCTTGCCGAGATTGAGGGCGTCGATCAGCAAGGGGTAGAGCGTGCCGAGCAGCACGGTACCGGCCGCGACCACCAGCAGCACGTTGTTGACCAGCAGCGCCGTCTCGCGCGAGATCAGCGCAAAGGAGCCGCCCAGGCTGACCTTGGGCGCCCGCCAGGCAAACAGGGTAAGCGAGCTGCCGACCACCGCCGCCAGCAAGGCGAGGATGAAGACGCCGCGGCGCGGATCGCTGGCGAATGCGTGTACCGAAGTCAGTACGCCCGAGCGGACCAGGAAGGTGCCGAGCAGCGACAGGGAAAAGGCCGCGATGGCGAGCAGCACCGTCCAGTTCTTGAAGCTGCCGCGCTTTTCGGTGACGGCCAGCGAGTGGATCAGTGCCGTGCCGACCAGCCAGGGCATGAAGGAGGCGTTTTCGACCGGGTCCCAGAACCACCAGCCGCCCCAGCCGAGTTCGTAGTAGGCCCACCAGGAGCCGAGCGCGATGCCCAGCGTCAGGAAGATCCAGGCGGCGATGGTCCAGGGGCGCGACCAGCGCGCCCAGGCGGCGTCGAGCTGGCCGGCCAGCAGGGCGGCAATCGCGAAGGCGAAGGCGACCGCAAAGCCGACATAGCCCATGTAGAGCATCGGCGGATGGAAGACCAGGCCGGGATCCTGGAGGAGCGGATTGAGGTCGCGACCGTCCTGGGCCGCGGGCAGCAGCCGATCGAACGGGTTCGAGGTGAGCAGGATGAAGGCCAGCAAACCGACGCTGACCAGTCCGAGCACGCCCAGCACGCGGGCGACCATGGCTTCGGGCAACTGGCGGGAGAATGCCGCCACGGCCATGGCCCAACTGGCCAGCATGAAGACCCAGAGCAGCAGCGAGCCCTCGTGGCCGCCCCAGACCGCGGCCAGGCGATACATGGTCGGCAGCAGGGAATTGGAGTGCTGCGCCACGTACGACACCGAGAAGTCGTTGAGGTAGAACGCCCAACCCAGGCAGACGAACGAAACGCCGACCAGCAGGAAGTGGACCTGTGCCGCCGGTCGGGCAAGCGCCACCCAGGCTGCGTTGCCGCGTTCGGCGCCGACCAGCGGCAACACGCCCAGGACGAGTGCAACCAGCAGCGCGAGGATGAGGGAGAAATGGCCGAGTTCGGGGATCATGGCTTGAGCGTCCGTTGCGCCTTCTGCGCCTGCTCGACGGCATGCTGTGCCTCGGGCGGCATGTAGTTCTCGTCGTGCTTGGCCAGTACCTCGGTGGCGGTGAATCCGCCGTCACTGGCCAGGCGCCCTTGCACCACCGCACCCTTGCCCTCCTTGAACAGGTCCGGGAGGATGCCGGTATAGGCGACCGGGATGTCCTTCACGGTGTCGGTGATGACGAAATGGACGGTGAGATTGTCGCGCTTGATCGAGCCCTCCCGGACCATGCCGCCGATGCGGAAGGCCTTGCCTTGCGGCGATTTGCCGGCGGCGACTTCGCTCGGTGTCACGTAGAGCGCGATGTTGCTGTCGAGGGCGTTGAGCACGAAGGCCGAGGCGACGCCGATCGCCGCCAGCCCTCCGGCAATGAGGGCGATGCGTTTGTGACGGGGTTTCATTGGTTGTCGAGTTCCTCGGCGATGCGCTCGCGGCGTAGCGTGCGCAAAATGTCCTTCTGACGCTTCCGTGCCAGTATCGGTTCCATGACCATGATGGCGGCGCAGACAACGAAGCTGCCCCAGACATACAGGGCATAACCGCCCATGGCGAAAAATTCTGCGGGCGATCCCCAGTTCATTCCTTGACCTCCGGCAATTCGCGCACCCACTCGGTGTGGGTTTCCCGCTCGAGGATGATGGCGCGAACCCGCATCAATGCGACCGCGATCGAATACATCCAGAAGCATAGCGCCATGACGAGCATGCCCCACAGCATGGTCTGGGCCATCGACGGCGATTTGGTCATCGACACGGACGCGCCCTGATGCAGGGTATTCCACCACTTTACCGAGAAGTAGATTATCGGCACGTTAACGACGCCGACCAGCGCCATGACGGCGCCGGCCTTGTCGGCGCGGCGCGGGTCGTCGATGGCGGCCTGCAGTGCGATGAAGCCGATGTAGAGGAAGAACAGGATCAGTTCCGAGGTGAGCCGCGCGTCCCAGACCCACCAGGTGCCCCACATCGGTTTGCCCCAGAAAGCCCCCGTCCACAGGCTGATGAAGGCCATCAGCGCGCCGGTCGGCGCCAGCGCCTGCGCCATCATGCCCGACAGCCGTGTGTTGAGCGCCAGTCCGAGGCCGGCCCAGGCGGCCATGACCAGATAAATGAACATGGACATCCAGCTCGCGGGCACATGGATGAAGATGATGCGGTAGCCTTCGCCCTGCACCGCGTCGGTCGGCGCGACGAAGAAGCTGATCCAGAGGCCGATGGCGCCGAACACGGCGGTCAGCGCCCAGAACCAGGGGATCATCCTGCCGGCCAGCGGATAGAAGCTCTGTGGCGAGGCGAACTTGAACCAGTTGATCAGTCGATTACTCAAGTGCAATCCTCAAGGCGGCCGTGGTCGCCCACGGCGCGAAAAACGCGGCCAGCGCCAGCAGCGCGGCCAGCAACGACAGATGCCCTGTGGCACCGAGACCGGATATATGGGCCTCGACCGCCCCGGCGCCGAAGATCAGCGCCGGAATATACAGGGGCAGTACCAGCAGGCTCAGAAGTACGCCGCCGCCGCGCACACCCAGCGTCAGCGCGGCGCCGATGGCGCCGATCAGCGACAGCAACGGCGTACCGAGCAATAGCGCTACCACCAGAATGCCCAGTGCCGAGGTGTCCAGATCGAACTGCAGGCCCAGCACCGGCGCCAGCAACACCAGCGGCAAGCCCGACGTCAGCCAGTGCGCCCCTATTTTACCGGCCACCAGCAAACCCAGGGGTGTCGGGGAAAGCACGAGTTGTTCGAGTGTACCGTCTGCGTGATCGGTGGCGAACAGACGGTTCAGCGACAACATGGTCGATAGCAGCGCCGCCACCCAAAGGATGCCCGGCGCGATCTTCTTCAGCAGCGCCGGTTCGGGACCGATGCCGAGCGGAAACAGGCTGACGACGATAATGAAGAAGAACAGCGCGGTCAGCACCTCGCTCTTGCGGCGCATGGCCAGCAGCAGGTCACGGCGGACAATGGCGAGGAAGGCGCTCACAATTTGATCGCCTTGCCGCTGGGCATTGGCATCGCCTGGTGGCTGGTGAGGATCGCCAGCCCACCGTTCTGCAGGTGTTCGGCGATCAGCGCCGACAACATGTCCACCGCCTTGACGTCGAGGGCGGTGAAGGGCTCGTCGAGCACCCAGAGCCGGGCATTGCGCGTCACCAGCCGCGCCAGCAGCACGCGCCGCTTCTGCCCGGCGGAGAGGAAGCGCACCGGCAGCTCTTCGCGGCCCTTGAGGCCGAAGCGGTGCAAGGCCGCCAGCGACTCGCGTTCATCGAGATGGCGCCCATCCAGCGCCGCGGCCAGCTTGAGATTTTCGAGCGGCGTCAGTTCTTCCTTGACCGCGCCGTGGTGGCCGAGATAGAGCATCTCGCGGCGGTAGTCTTCGCCGAGGCGGCGTATCGGTTCGCCGCCCCATCGGATGTCGCCTTCGGCGGGTGGCGACAGGCCGACCAGCGCGCGCAGCAGGGTGGTCTTGCCGGAGCCGTTCTCGCCCTGGACGTGCAGCCACTCGCCGGGCGCCAGATCGAAGCCGACGGCGGAAAACAGGCGACGTTCGCCGCGGATGCAGGACAGGCCGGAAACGGAAAGGGTGGCGGAATGCATGGAACCCGGCATTGTGCCCGAAACTGCGAAAGTCAGCCGTGGCGACACGCCACATGCGGTGATTGGATGCGGACTACGCGACGCTCGGGCAATAGCTGTGCAGCCTTTGCCGGCTGGTAACCTGGATGTTTCTGCCCTGCACGGCGATCAGCCTGGCATCGCTGAGTTCGTGCAGGATGCGCGACAGGGTTTCGGGGGCGAGATTGAGGCGCGACGCCAGGATCTGCTTGGAGGTCGGCAGGGTGATCGCGACGCAGTCGCCCTGGTCGTCTACGTCCTGACAAAGGCGCTGCAGGTAGGCGATCACGCGCATGGAACTGGTGTGCTGGGTATAGGTCTCGACGTCCTGGAGGAGCATGTGCGTGCGCCCGGCCAGGTTCAGCAGCAGGCAGCGGGCGAAGGCCGGCGCGGTTTCGAGCAGATTGAGGACGACCTCCTTGGGCATGAACAACAGCGACGCGTCCCGGACCGCCTGGGCGAAGAATGGATAGGCGGTTTCAGTCAGCAGGGCCACTTCGCCGAAGCACTGGCCGGGACCCACCAACTCGACGATCTTCTCGTTGCCGGCGGTGGACAGCAGGGCCAGCTTGACATGGCCCTTGATGACCACGAACAGGCCTGTGGCCTGGTCGCCCTTGTGGAAGACCACCTGGCCGCGCGACATGCGGCGTTCCCGCGCGAATGGCGCCACGCGCTCGACCTGCACCGGCGCCAGCGACTGGAACAGCGGCAGCGCCGCCATCGCTTGCGGCATGTCTGAACGGCTGCTCTTGCAGGTCGTCATGTTTCGTTCCATTTTCCGTCGGGTTGCCCCGCTTACCACTCCTCGGCGTCCTTGGCGTTCGGGTCCTTGTAACCCTTGGGCAGCTTGTGCGCGATGCCCTTGTGGCAGTCGATGCACGACGCGCCTTCCAACTTGGCCTGCATGTGCTTCTTGTACGGCGTTTGCTGCTGCTTTTCCGGGCTCATGGCATCGAAGCTGTGGCAGTTGCGGCACTCGATCGAATCGCGCGCCTTCATCCGCTCCCACTCGTTGGTCGCCAGTTGCAGGCGCTTGGCCTCGAACTTCTCCTTGGTCGCGATGCTGCCGGTCAGCTTGCCCCAGATCTCGCCGCTCGCCTTGACCTTGCGGATCAGCTTGTGCGTCCAGTCCTTGGGTACGTGGCAGTCAGAGCAGACCGCCCGGACGCCGGTTCGGTTGCTGTAGTGGATGGAGTACTTGTACTCCTCGAACACCGTGTCGCGCATCTCGTGGCAGCCGACGCAGAACTCGAGCGTGTTGGTGGCTTCCATGCCGGTGTTGAACGCACCCCAGAAAATGATGCCTCCGGCGAAGCCCGCCGTCAGCAGTGCGATCAGCGAGTATTTGGCGCTGGGTCGGCGCAACGCCGCCCACCAGCCCGTGCCACCCCGATTCGAGCCCGAGTTCGACATGATCGTCCGTCCTGCCTCAGGGTTGCACGCTCAGGATGTACTGGACCAGGTTCTTCACCTGTGCCGCATCGTTGGGCGGAATGGTCTTGATGACCTTGTGCTTTTCCTTGCTGCCGTCCGCGAGCTTGATCTCCTTGCCGGAGTTGAGGTGCTTGACGAGCTCGTCTTCGGAGTTGGCCTTGCCCCGGTACTTCTCGGCAGTTTTCAGGAAGGACGGACCATCCTTGTCCTTCTTGATGCCATGGCACTGCAGGCAGTTGTTCTGCTCGGCGAGGCCCTTGGCGGCTTCGACGTCGGCGGCAAGCGCGGCCGCCGAGAAACTCGCGGCGACGGCGGCAATCAGGAGGGTTTGGCGGTGTTTCATGACGGCTTCTCCGGTTGGGGGATTGAAAGGTTCTATTTGGTGACGCCGACGAACTTGCTATCGACCAGCGGCTTTGCGTCGACTTGCGGTACGTGGCAGTTGTCGCACTGGAAGCGCGTCATCTCGACGGCCGGCGAACCGTCCCGGCGCTTCAGGGTCTTCGAGAAATGGCTCTGACCGATCTTCGGCACCTTCTGCCCGCGCAACTCGTCGGTGATGTGGCAATCGAGGCAGGCGTTCTCTTCCATTGTCAGCGGCACGTACTTTTCCACCGCATGCGGCACCAGGGGCGGCTGGCCGACGAAGGTGCGCGCTATCAAATGCGGCTGGCCGACGCCGGGAATCTTCTCGGCGTAGGCCTTGGCATCGGGCGCACGATCCGGCGCCGAGACATCGGCACCGCGCATGGGCGTCGGGGCATTGAAGGATGCGCAACCGACGATAGAGGCCAGCAGTGTCGCGATCAAGAGACTTGCAGTTCTGTTCATGATGATCCCCCTAGTAGGAAGCGAGTCGTTTCATTTCGATTCAGTCGATGAGGTACGCCAGCCGAAGCCGAAGACATCCTTGGTGCAAACCTCGATGCAGCGTCCGCAATTGGTGCAGTTCGGATCCAGGATGATCGGCGGCGCACCGGCTATCCCCTTGAGTGCCGGCCGAATCACCTGCTGCTCCGGACAGACCGCGAAGCAGTCCATGCAGTCGTCGCAGGCGGCGCGCGCCGGCAGCCGGATGCGCAGCAGCGAGAAGCGGCCGATCAGGCTGTAGAAGGCGCCGACCGGGCAGAAGTGCCCGCACCAGCCGTGGCGCATGACGAACAGGTCGAAGAGGAAGACCGCGACGATCACCGCCCAGGCGAAGCCCATGCCGAACACCAGGCCGCGATGCAGCATCGATACCGGATTCACCATCTCCCAGGCGATCGTTCCGGTTGCCGTGGCCACGACCAGTGTCGCCGCGAGGATCCAATAGCGGGTTGCCCGTGAGATATGCGCACCACCCCTGATGCCCAGCCGGGCGCGCAGCCAGTTGGCCAGGTCGGTAACCGGATTCACCGGGCACACCCAGGAACAGAAGTTGCGCCCGCCGACCACCACGTAGCCGAGCACCACGATCGCCAGGCCGATCAGGGCGTTGCGCTCGGGCGTCTTGCCGGCCAGCAGCGCCTGGAGCAGCAGGAAGGGGTCGGTCAGCGGCAGGACGTCCAGCGTATAGCTGTAGTTGAGATTGCCCTTGACGATCCAGAGGCCGAACCAGGGACCGGACAGGAACAGCAGCAGGACGACCGCCTGCATGATGCGCCGGAGCAGCAGCCACTGGTAGGACGCCAGCCAGCCGTTCGCGGCGACCGCCCGGGCTCCGGGACGCTGCAGCTTGTCGGTCATAGCTTGCCTCCCTGGAACGCCTTGGGCAGTGCCGGCTCGGCGCCGGGCGGGGTTTCGGCCGGCGGCAGCGTCGAGAGACCCTTGCCGTGCTCATACTGCATGCCCTCGGGCAGGTTGTAGCGATGCTCGACGTCCGGCGCGACCAGGCTGCCGCCCGCCTTCTCCTTTTCCACCCAGCCGAGCCGGTAGTGCGCGGAGAGCGCGCCCTTGGCCATGTAGAGCGGAAACACCTTGATGGCGGCGATCTCCGTCGGACAGGCCTTCTCGCACTTGCCGCAACCCGTGCAGTGCTCCGAATGCACCACGGGCACGAACACGGTGTGCTTGCCCGTGCGTGCATTGGTCTGCGGATCGAGCGTGATGGCCTTGTCGATGACCGGGCAGACGCGATAGCAGATGTCGCAGCGCAGGCCGAGGAAGTTCAGGCAGGTCTCGTGATCGACCAGCACCGCCAGCCCCATCTTCGACTTGTTGATGTCGGTGAGCGAGTGGTCGAGCGCTCCCGTCGGACACGCCTTGACGCAGGGAATGTCCTCGCACATCTCGCAGGGCGCCTGTCGGGCCACGAAGTAGGGCGTGCCGGTCGACATCGGCTCTTCCGGCCTGGCCAGGTGCAGGATGTCGTAGGGACAGTCGCGCACGCACATGCCGCAGCGGATGCAGGCGCCCGAGAACTCCGTCTCCGGCAGCGCGCCGGGGGGCCGTATGGCGGCGGGGGGCAGCGCCGTGGCATGGCGCGCGTAGAGGCCGACGCCCAGCCCGAGCAGGCCGACACCGCAGGCCATGCGGGCGGTATCGGCCAGGAACTGGCGGCGCGCCGAACCTTTGGACTTCAATGGGTTGTCCATGATCTTCGGTCGGGGAGCAGGCCCCCTGCGCTGCTCCCGCTGTCATTGGTCGCTCGTTCAGGCCTTGACCACCTTGGCGGCGCACTTCTTGAAGTCCGTTTCCTTCGAGATCGGACAGGTGGCATCCAGGGTGAGTTTGTTGACCAGCCGGTGTTCATCGAAGAAGGGAATGAAGATCAGGCCCTCCGGCGGCTTGTTGCGGCCCTTGGTGTCGACCCGCAACTGGATCTCGCCGCGCCGCGTCGCGACCTTGACCACGTCGCCGCGCTTGAGGCCGCGCCTCTCGGCATCCTTCGGGTGCATCCAGACCACCGCATCCGGGAAGGCCTTGTAGAGTTCCGGCGCCCGGCGCGTCATCGATCCCGTGTGCCAGTGCTCGAGTACGCGTCCGGTGCACAACCACAGGTCGAACTCCTTGTCCGGCTGTTCGGCGGCCGGCTGGTAGGGCAGCGCGAAAATCTTGGCCTTGCCGTCGGGATAGCCGTAGAAGCGCACGCCCTCGCCCGCCTTCACGTACGGGTCGTAGCCCTCGCGGAAGCGCCACAGCGTTTCCTTGCCATTGACCACCGGCCAGCGCATGCCGCGCACCTTGTGGTAGGTGTCGAAGGGCGCCAGGTCGTGGGCGTGGCCGCGGCCGAACTCGGCGTATTCCTCGAACAGACCTTTCTGGACATAGAAGCCGAAGTGCTCCGACTCGTCGTTGGTATAACCGGCCCAGGCATGGGCATTGACCCTGGCCGTCTCCTCCTTCGGGAACTTGTTCACCTGGCCGTTGGCGTAGAGCACGTCGTACAGCGTCTTGCCCTTGAACTCGGGCGCCTTGGCCAGCAGCTCGGCCGGCCAGACCTCCTCGACCTTGAAGCGCTTCGAGAATTCCATGTACTGCCAGAGGTCGGAATGGCACTCTCCCGGTGCCTTGACCTGCTGCCGCCACATCTGGCCGCGCCGCTCGGCATTGCCGAACATCCCCTCCTTCTCCATCCACATTGCGCAGGGCAGGATCAAGTCCGCCGACATGGCCGAAACGGTCGGGTAGACGTCGGACACGACGACGAAGGCCTTCGGGTTGCGCCAGCCGGGGTAGATCTCGCCGTTGACGTTGGGACCGGCCTGCATGTTGTTGGTGGTCGATGTCCAGTAGAAGCCGATCTTGCCGTCCTTGAGCATCCGCGACTGGGCGACGGCGTGGTAGCCGATGCGATCGGGGATGGTACCGGCCGGCAGCTTCCACAGCTTCTCGGATATCTCGCGGTGCTTCGGGTTCATCACCACCATGTCGGCGGGCAGCCGGTGGGAGAAGGTGCCGACCTCGCGCGCGGTGCCGCAGGCCGAGGGCTGGCCGGTCAGCGAGAACGGACCATTGCCCGGCTCGGAAATCTTGCCGACCAGGAGGTGCACGTTGTAGATCATGTTGTTCACCCAGGTACCGCGGGTGTGCTGGTTGAAGCCCATGGTCCAGTAGGAGACGACCTTGGTCTTCGGGTCGGCGTAGGCCTTGGCCAGTGCCTCCAGCTTCTCTTTCGGTACGCCGGAGATCTCGTGCGCTTTGTCGAGGGTGTATTCCGAGACGAATTTCGCGAAGTCGTCGAAGCTGATCGGCGTGTGCTTGTTGGGATCGCCCTTGGGCTTGCCGTCGGTGCCCGGGTAGCCGTTGTTATTGGCCACCTGCTCGAGCGGATGGTTCGGCCGCAGGCCGTAGCCGATGTCGGTGACGCCCTGGAAGAAGCCGACGTTCTTGGCGACGAACTCCTTGTTCACCGCGTTGTTCTGGATGATGTAATTGCAGATGTAATTGAGGATCGCCAGATCGGACTGCGGCTTGAAGATCAGCTCGTTGTCGGCCAGTTCGCAGGAGCGGTGGCTGAAGGTCGACAGCACGTGGATCCTGCAATGGCTGGCGGTCAGCCGGCGGTTGGTGATGCGCGACCAGAGGATGGGATGCATCTCGGCCATGTTCGAGCCCCAGAGCACGAAGGCATCGGCGTGCTCGGCATCGTCGTAGCAGCCCATCGGCTCGTCGATGCCGAAGGTGCGCATGAAGCCGGCCACGGCGGAGGCCATGCAATGGCGTGCATTCGGGTCGAGACTGTTGGAGCGGAAGCCGGCCTTCATCAGCTTGGCGGCAGCGTAACCCTCCCAGACCGTCCATTGGCCGGAACCGAACATGGCGACGCCGAATGGTCCCTGCGTCGGCTCCTTCATCGTCGCCTTGACTTTCTCGGCCATCAGATCGAAAGCCTGATCCCAACTGATGGGCGCGAATTCGCCGTTCTTGTCGAACTTGCCGTCCTTCATGCGCAGGAGCGGCTTGGTCAGGCGATCCTGGCCGTACATGATCTTGGCCAGGAAGTAGCCCTTGACGCAATTGAGGCCCTTGTTGACCGGCGCATCGGGATCGCCCTGGGTCGCAACGACGCGACCGTCCTTGGTCCCGACCAGCACGCCGCAGCCGGTGCCGCAGTAGCGGCACACGCCCTTGTCCCAGCGCACGCCGTCGCCGCCCCGCGCCTGGGCGAGGGCAAGCGTTGGTGCGCTCATGCCGGCTGCTGCGGCAGCCGCCGCCACCGCATTGGTTTTGATGAATTCGCGTCGGGTAATCGTTACTGTCGGCATGCTTGGCCTCCGTATCGTTGCGGTGTTGGCGATCGGCTACGCCTCGACCGAGATCACAACTTCAGGTTCGTCTTCCTTCTGGTGGTACACCATGGACGCGGACATCAGGCCGTCCATTTGGCTGATCAGTTCGTAGGTCTGGATCGTTTCGCGGTCGCCGTCGGCCTCGATGGTGGCGATGATCTTGCCCTCGGGCGAAACAGCCGCAACCTCGACGCCGGCAATGGTGGTCAGGGCGCCGATCAGCGACTCCACATGTTGCGGGTGGGGAATGACGACAACGCTCGAAAGGTTCATTTGCTGCTCCGGAACGGCTGCGATGGCGGCCATGCTAGGCGTGTGTGTACCCCGCGCAATACCCCTTGCCGCGAACCCCTCCGTCGCATCTACCTCCAAATAGGTAGGCGCGCAGCGGCGGTGCGACGACTCCCCCGCAGTAGAATCAAGGCGATGGAGTTGCCGCCGGCCAAACCGGGCGCATCGGGTCATCCACCGAATTCCACGAGGGTTCATCCGAAATTCCACCCATGAAGCGGCTGTTTCCGAACCTCAATGACGCCTTGCGCAGTTCCGTCCTGGTGCGGACTGCGCTGGTGATGGGGGTGCTGGCACTGCTGTCGCTGGCGTCGATCGTGATCTCGGCGCTGATCGCCGACGACATCAGCGGCCGCGCCAATGCGGTCAATGTTTCCGGCTCGCTGCGCTTCCTGAGCTTTCGGACCCTGAGCGAAGTGCTGCAGCCCGAGAAGCGCAGCCAGGCACCCGAAACCATGAAGCTCTTCGAACACCGGCTGCTCAACCTGGAGCGCTTCGTCGTCGCGAAGTCGCGGCCGGGCGCGCCTTCGGCGCTTGCCGTCACCGCCGTCCTGCAGCGCTGGAACACGCATATCCGGACGCTCGAACTCGATGCCGCACATGGTGACGCTTCCGCCCTCAGGCAGATCGCGATCGAGATTCCAGACTACGTCGACCAGATCGACCACGTGGTGTATCTGATCGAGATCGAACTCGAGGACAAGGCGCGCCTGCTGCGCGTTATCCAACTGGCGCTGCTGGCCGGCATGGTGCTGATCAGCCTGCTGACGATCTGGATGCTGCACCGACAGCTCGTCCAGCCGCTGGCGCAGCTCGTGCAGGCGGCCAAGACGGTTAGCCAGGGGTCGTTCTCGGCCCGGGTCAAGCATGTCTCCAACGACGAACTGGGGCAGCTCGGCCGGGCCTTCAACGCCATGGTCGAGGAAATCTACAACATGTACTCGCACCTCGAGGAAAAGGTCGAGGAGAAGACCCGGGAACTGACCCGCACCAATCAGTCGCTGGAATTGCTCTACCGGGTCAGCCAGCAACTGTCGGCGAGCGACCTGACGCTGGAGAAGGTCCAGGCCGTGCTCCACGAAGTTGAAGAGAAGCTCGAGCTTGGCCACAGCATGATCTGCATCAGCGAGAGCGGCCAGTTGCCGGCGCACCGGATCGCCGGCAATCTGACGCCCGAGGAACTCGCTGCGCTGCGCGGCAGTACCGACTGCGGGCAGTGCTTCTCCCGGGCCGGCATCGATCTCGAGCAGCAGGCGCGCGAACAGTCGATGATCGCAGTGCCGATCGGCGACGGCGACCGGTTCCGCGGCGTCCTGCCGATCCTGATCCGCAAGGACGTGTCTCTGCCGCGCGAGACGGCACGCATCATCGAGACGGTCGGGCATCACGTCTCCAACGCGCTGCTCAACATGCGCCGCGCCGAGGAAAAGCACCGCATGGCGGTCCTTGAAGAACGGTCCGTGATCGCACGCGAACTGCATGATTCGATCGCCCAGTCGTTGAGCTACCTGCAGATCCAGGTCACCCGCCTGAAGAAGAGCCTGGAGCAGGGCGGCGACACCACCGCCATCGCCGACGAGCTCAAGCAGGGTCTCTCCGGCGCCTACCGGGAACTGCGCGAACTGATCGCCACCTTCCGCCTGCGCATCGACGAGCGCGGCTTCAATGTCGCGCTGCAGGAGACCATCGCCGAGTTCTCCGAGAAGCTGGGTTTCCCGGTGCGCCTCAACAACGCGCTGTCCGGCATCGTGCTGTCCGGCAACGAGGAAATGCACGTGATCCGCATCATCCGCGAGGCGCTATCGAACATCGAGCGCCATGCCGAGGCGCATGCTGCGAGCGTCGACATCGTCGTCGACGCCTTCCGCTCGGTGACGGTGCGCATCGTCGACGACGGCAGGGGCTTCGACCAGACCAAGACGCCCACCGGACATTTCGGCGTCAACATCATGCACGACCGCGCCCAGATCCTCGAAGGGCGCCTCGAAGTGGGCAGCGCGCCCGGCGCCGGCACCGTCGTCCACCTCCAGTTCCTGCCGCTCAAGGTGCGGCAGGTCGCTCCCGAACTCGTCTGAGCCTCCGGATATCGACATGACAGACAACACCCGCGTCCTCATCATCGACGACCATCCCCTGTTCCGGCGCGGCGTCAGCCAGTTGCTCGCGCTCACCGAGGGCTTCACCATCGTCGGCGAGGCCGCCGGCGGCCGCGAGGGCATCGAACTGGCGAAGCGCCTGGATCCGGAACTGATCCTGCTCGACCTCAACATGAAAGGCATCAACGGCCTCGAGACCCTGCGCACGCTGCGCGACATGGGCAGCGACGCCCGCATCATCCTGGTCACCGTCTCGGATGCGCCGGAAGACCTGATGGCGGCCATCCGGGCCGGTGCCGATGGTTACATCCTCAAGGACAACGATCCCGAGGACATCCTCGACATGATCTGCCAGGCGATGCGCGGCCGGACGGCGATCAGCCCGGAACTCACCCAGGCCCTCGCCGGTGCCCTGCGCGATGAGAACATCGCCGAAGGCCGCCACCAGGCGAACCTGACGGAACGCGAAGCGGCCATCCTCAAGTGCCTGGCGGCCGGCATGTCGAACAAGCTGATTGCCCGCGAACTGGACATCATGGAGAGCACCGTCAAGGTGCACGTCCGGAACCTGCTCAAGAAGCTCAAGTTCCGCTCGCGTGTCGAAGCCGCCGTCTGGGCGGTGGCGAACCAGCTCGACTGAGGGCGGCAACTGCCGCCCTCGCGCGCCAAAGTCAGCCGTGGCGATACGCCGCTGCGGCTAGGTACTGAAGAAGCCGACCCCCACCAGCACCAGCAGCACCAGGCCGATAGCGATCAGCGTCAGGCCGAGGATCACCGAGCCGGTGTGCATCGCCTTCGATGGTGCCGCGACCAGGTGCTTCTCGAGTTCGCCGGAGTCGACCAGGCGCTGGTACTGCGCCGGGTGGTCGTGGCGGAATTCGCGCAGCGACTGGGTGCCGGTGAACATCACCACGTCCGGCGGCGGCAGCTTGTCGGGGCGGAAGTGGTTGTTGAAGAAGTGCACCGTGAACAAGAACACGGCCGCGAGGAAGGCTTCCTCGCCATGCACCAGCGTCGCGACGTTGAACACCCAGCCGGGCAGGTACTCGGCGGTGACGTGCGGGAAGGCCAGCATCAGGCCGCTCCAGCCGATGATGTTCACACCCCAGAACACCGCCCAGTAGTCGAACTTCTCGAAGTAGGTCCAGCGGTCGAATACCGGGCGCGGTCCCTTGGCGACGAACCACTTGAACATGCCCCAGCAGTCGCTGAAGTCCTTCCAGCGCGGGATCAGCGAATCCGGGCCGAACCAGCGGAAGCTCCGGTCGCGCAGCAGCTTCTGCATGACGTAGATGAAGTGGATCAGGAAGATGCCGATGAACAGGAAAGCGGCGACGCGGTGGATCAGGCCGAGCATCCGCGGGCCGCCGAACGCCTTGGCCACCACCGGCGCCCAGTCGCTGTGGGCGAACAGGGCGGTGGTGCCGGTCAGCACCAGGGTCATGGTGATGATGGCGAAGCACAGGTGGGCGACGCGCCAGCCCCAGTGGAAGCGCTCGATGAAATGCTTTTCCTCGTCGAGCTGCATGCCCTTGGTGTCGATGCGGTGGTGCGGCTTGCCCTGCCGGCGGTCCTGCCACTCGCGGAAATACCAGAGACCGGAATGCAGCCAGAAGAAGGCGAACACGCCGATCAGCAGCCAGACCATGAACTTGGTGGCGATGTAGACCTGCGGATACTTGTCGAAGTCGTGCGCGTTGGCGTGCGGCGCGAAGGTCTTGAAGCCCTCGGTGGCCTTGGGCATCTTCTTGCCGTCGTGGCACTTCTGGCAGGTCTTCATGCGATTGTCGGCATGCACCTTCGACTTCGGGTCGTCGATGGCGCGGATGCCGTGGCTGTCGTGGCAATCGACACAGCGAGCCGTGTAGGTGTAGCCGAGCCTGTTGACCTGGCCGTGGTAGGTGTCCTTGTAGCTCTTGTTCTCTTCCTCGTGGCACCTGCCGCAGGCGTTGATGTTGGCGAGCTTGAACGTATCCGACGAGGTGTTGATGATGTCGTGGGCCGTATGGCAGTCGGTGCAGACCGCTGCCTTGGCGTTATTCTTGTCGAGGACTTCCTCGCCATGGATGGAGGCGGCGAAGGACTCGAGCTGGTCCTCGTGGCACTTGGCGCCGCAGGTGTCGGGAATCGTCTGGTGCCAGGCCGTGCGCCGTTCGCTGCCCTTGGGCGGCACGTTGAATTCGTGCGCGCTATGGCAGTCGTCGCATTGCGCCAGCGGGAAGCCGGGCATGTCCTTGTTCTCCTTCGCGTGGAAGGAGTTCTTGTAGGCCTCGATGTTCCTGACGACCAGTTCGAGGCGCGGCTTGTCCTTGGCCGTGCCGTCCTGCTGCGCCTTGTCCCAGATCTCCTGGTGGCAGTTGGCGCAACTGGCCTTGGGCGCGTTCTTGTCGAGCTTGTGGTTCTTCTGGCTATCGACGACGTTCTTGTGGCAATCCACGCACTGCATGCCGCTATGCACGCTCTTGGCGAACTTGCGCGTATCGATCTGCCGCAGCTCCCGCTCGTCCTCCTCGCCTTCGATGATGACGGGTACCGAGATCTTGTCATGCTTGTTCTCATGACACTTCAGGCAGGACTCCTTGTCGAGGCCTGCCGGCGCGACGGCCAGACTGGCGGCGGAGAGGCAGGCGACGACTGCGCCGGCGAGCAGTTTCATCCACATGGGGAACGGGCTCCCAGATTCGGTGGCAGAAGGACGCGGGCTGCCGAAGGGGCACCGGCCGCCCGCGGAGGAGCAATCAGTGCGACAGGATCCACTCGGCGAGGTTCTGCAGCGCCTTCTGATCCTTGGTTTCGATGATCTTGTGTTCCTCTTCCGTACCGTCCTCGAGCTTGACCTTCTTGCCTGCCGTCATGTGCTCGATGATCTTCTTCACCGCGTCGGGCTTGCCCTTGTATTCCTTGGCCGTCTTCTTCAGCGACGGACCCTTCTTGGTCTTCTCTGGGTTGTGGCACTTGCCGCACTCGTTCTGCTTGAACAGCAGCTTGGCGGCATCGGCATCCGGCTCGGCGGCAGCTGGCGCGGACAAGGCCATGCCGGCCGCGGCGGCGAAGGCGAGCAGTGCGGTGCGGGACAGTGGCGTTAAGATCATGTTGGTTCTCCGGAAGACGATTGGTGGACATCCCGTTGGGGACTTTGCGTTTGATACGTGAGTTCACCGACGAATAACTTGACGGCCGTCAAGTCCAGTCTGCCGTCATGATGCTGGAATCGACATCACCATGCCAAAGCGACCGGCACTTTTCATTGTAGGTCGGGCACTGCGGAAAACACCAGTGACCATGCTTGCCTTGTGGGCGTGCCTGCCGTTCCCGGCGACGGGCGCGGAGGACACTGTCGCCAAGGTCTGCGCCGCCTGCCACGGCAGCGACGGCAACAGCACCGATCCCACGGTGCCGAAGCTCGCAGGCATGGACCAGGAATATCTGTTGCGGCAGCTCAAGGGCTTCGCCTCCGGCCAGCGCCGCAACGAGATCATGGCCGGCATCGTCGCCAACCTCGACTCGGGCGAGTTCGCCACGCTGGCGGCCTGGTACGGCAAACAGAAGCCCACGCCCGGCAAGGTGGTCGATGCGAAGCTTGCCGAGGCCGGCCGCAGAATCTACGAGGATGGCAACACCGACAGCGGCGTGCCGGCCTGTGCCGGTTGCCACCAGCCCGATGGCGGCGGCAACGCCCGCTTTCCGCGCCTGGCCGGCCAGCACCAGACCTACCTGCTCAAGCAACTCGGCGACTACAAGAGCGGCCGGCGCGCAACCGACCGGCTGATGGTCACCGTCGGCCAGCGCCTGACGGTCGACGAGATGAAGGCGCTGGCCGAATACATTGCCGGCCTGTGAAGGAGGACGGACCGTGACCCCAACGAAATCCTGCGGCATCGCCCTGTTGGCCATCCTGTTCGCCAGTGCCTGCGCAGGCCCGAAACCGGCGCAGCATGGCTGGAACGCGCCCTATCCAGAGATGACGGCAGCCTTGCGCCTGCAGGGCGACGCCGCGCGCGGCGAAGCGGCCTTCGTCATCTGTCAGGGTTGCCATCGTGTCGGCGCGCTCGGCCGCGTCGACGGCAGCTATCCGCGCCTGGCCGGGCAGCACGCCACGGTTCTCATCAAGCAACTGGTCGACGTGCGTTCGGGTCGGCGCAGCAATCCGAAGATGCTGCCCTTCGCTGACCATCTGGCGCTGACGACGCAGGAGGTAGCGGACATCGCCGCCTATCTCGAACGACTGCCGGTGCCGTCCGACAACGGCCGCGGCCCGGGCGAGCAACTCGATCACGGCGCGAAACTCTACGCCGCCGATTGCGCGACCTGCCACGGCCAGAACGGCGAGGGGGTGGCCGACC
Organism: Rhodocyclales bacterium; assembly: GCA_016235765.1. Lineage (GTDB taxonomy): Bacteria > Pseudomonadota > Gammaproteobacteria > Burkholderiales > Rhodocyclaceae > Fen-999. The sequence continues at coordinate 25,775 of JACRIZ010000054.1, forward strand.
GCTACTTCCCGCGGCTCGCCGGCCAGCACTATCGCTACCTGTTGCGCGAGGGTCGCATGATCCGCGATGGCACGCGGCGCAACGCCAACCCCGACATGGTCAACGCGATCCGCAATTACAGCGACGAGGACATCGATCGGGTGTCCGACTACGTGTCACGGCTGCCGGTCGCACCTGCGCGCTGACGATCAGCGTTTTGCCGGACCGCGCACCAGGCGCAGCCTGGCGGCGGCCGCGCTGTTGCCGGCCAGGCTCATGCCTAGCTCGAAGCTCACCAGCATCGCGCCGCCGACTTCGAGGGGAACGTAGCTGCCCGTCCAGTAGTAAGCGGCGAGCGAGTTGGGGAAGAAGCGCTCGTCGACCTTCATGGGCAAGTCCGGGCGCAACAGGCCCGACAGTTCCTCGTCGCTCGGCAGCCGCCAATCGCTGAAGCCGCACAGGCGCCGCTTGTTGGTCGCGGCGACATAGGCTGCCGTGTCGCAACTGCCCTTGGGCTTGCAGTTGCCGGCATCGGGATAACCGACCGGGAAGCCCTCGTCGCGCTTCGTCTCGTCGTACCAGGTGAATGTCCAGTCCTTGTCACCTGGTCCATTGGCGTCGGTCTTGACTTCCCAGACCAGCCCGGTGGCGGTATCGAGTACGCAGGGATGGGGATGCTTGCCGGCCTTGGGCGCGGTCTTCTTCCCTTTGGCGTTGAGTGCCACGTACGGGGTGGTATCGCCCTGGCCGAAGGTCGGCGCCATGGCCAGCGATAGCGACAGGACCACGATGTGCAATTTCGGTGACATGCTACGGAGTACCTTCCATTTTCTTCTCCGCGGTGCGGACCGCCTGGGCAATCGCATCGTGTTGCTCCGTCTCTTTCGGCAGCAGTTTGAGCAGGCGCCGCCAGTAATGCAACGCCTCCGCCCAGTTCTCCTTCTGGAAGGCGGCGAGGCCGGCCAGTTCCAGCGCCTTTTCGTCTTCGTAGCTGATCTCCAGGGCCTCGCGGATCAGTTCCAGCGGCCGCCCGTCGAGGCTGTTCTGGCCAAGCGCCATCGCCTCGGCATACTGGGCGATGATCCGTGCGTCCTTCGGCGCCTGTGTCGCCGCCTTGCGCAGCGCCGCTTCGGCATCCGCATGCCTGCCGAAGGCGATGTAGGCGCGGCCGAGCGCATACCAGCCTTCCGCATCGTCGGGTGTCGACTTCAGCTTTTCCTCCAGTGCCGTGACCATGCCCTCGACGTCGTAACTCGACTGGGCCTCGGTCAACGCCAGTTCCTGGAGGATCGTCGGGGCGCCGAGGTGGAAGTAGAGGCCGATCGTCAGCGCGGGAAACACGGCCAGCAGGCCCACCGTCTGCCAGCGCCAGCCCTCCGGAGCCGGCTTCTGCCGCCACAGCGGCACCAGCAGCAAGGCCAGCGCGACGACGACGTATGCCGCCAGCCACAGCCACAGAGTCATGGCCTTGCCCCCTGGTTGCGGCAGCCCAGGGCCGCCAGCAGGCCGCCCAGCGCCATCAGCAGCGCACCGCCCCACAACCAGCCGACGAAGGGCTTCAGGTACAACTGCACGCTCCAGGCTCCCTCGGGCAGCGGCTCGCCCATGGCGACATAGACATCACCCGTGAATCCGTAGCGGATCGCGGACTCGGTCATTGTCATCCGCGAACTGCGATAGATGCGCTTTTCCGGCAGCAGAATTGCGGGCTCCCGGCCCTGCGTCTTCAGTTCGAGCGTGCCGCGCATCGCCGAATAGTTCGAGGCCGGCACCTCCTCAGCACCCCGGAAGATGAACTCGTGGCGGCCGAGACTGGCGCTGTCGCCCGCCTGCATGGCGACGGTCTTCTCGCTCTGGTAGGCCGACACCAGACCCATGCCGGCGACGCCGATGGCCAGTCCGATGTGGGCGCAGCCCATGCCCCACGCGGCGAGCGGCAGCCCCCCGGTTGCACGGTGGCGCGCATGGAGGCCGCTGATCGTGCTCAACATCATCCACGCCGCCAGCGTCGAACCGAGGGCCGCCGGCCAACGCCAGGCCTCGAAGGCGAAAGGCAGGGTCATGCCGACCAGCACGGCAACGACGGCCTGCCAGCGCAACTGCCGGACCAGGCCGGGCAGGCTCTCGCCGCCCCAGCGCATCCAGGGCGCGATGCCCAGCAACAGCAGCACCGGCACCATCATCGGTACGAACACCGCATTGAAATAGGGCGGGCCGACCGATATCTTGCCGAGATCCAGGGCATCGAGGAGCAGCGGATAGAGCGTCCCCAGGAACACGGTGGCCAGCGCCGCCAGCAGCAGGACGTTGCCCGTGAGCATGGCCGATTCGCGCGAGACCATGCCGAAGCCGACAGTTGCCTTGACCGCGCCGGCACGCTTGGCGAAGAGGATCAGCGCCGCGCCGATCAGGATGCCAAGAAAAACCAGGATGAACAAACCGCGGAGGGGATCGAGCGCGAAGGCATGCACCGACGACAGTACGCCGGAACGGACGAGGAAAGTGCCGACCAGCGAGAGCGAGAACGTCACCAGCGCAAGGAAGACGGTCCAGACCCGCAGTGCGCCGCGCCGTTCGGTCACCACCAGGGAATGCAGCAATGCCGTGCCCGCCAGCCAGGGCATCAGCGAGGCGTTTTCGCTGGGATCCCAGAACCACCAGCCGCCCCAGCCCAGTTCGTAGTAGGCCCACCAGGAGCCGATCATGATGCCCAGGGTCAGGAACACCCAGGCCATCAGCGTCCAGGGACGCACCCAGCGGGCCCAGGTTTCGTCGAGTTTGCCGGAGATCAGCGCGGCAATGGCGAAAGCGAAGGCCACCGAAAACCCGACGTAGCCCATGTAGAGGAGCGGCGGATGGATGATCATGCCCGGGTCCTGCAGCAGCGGATTGAGGTCGCTGCCGTTCGCCGGCGGTGGATGCAGGCGCATGAAGGGATTGGACGTAAACAGGATGTAGGCCAGGAAGAAGAAGCTCAGCAGGCCCATGATGCCGATCACACGGGCATGCAGGTCGGCCGGCAACTTGCGGCCGAGCAGGACGACGGCGATCGTCCAAGCCGACATCAGCAGCGTCCACAGCAGGAAGGAACCTTCGTGGGAACCCCAGGCGGCCGTGATCCGGTATTCGACCGGCAGGAAGCGTGAGGAATGGTCGGCGACGTTCATCACGGAGAAATCGTTGACCAGGAAAGACCAGGCAAGGGCAAGGAAGCCCGTTGCGACGAACAGCAACTGCCCTGCCGCGGCACCGCGCGCCATCGCCATCCAGGCATTGCTGCCGCGCGCGGCGCCGGCGATGCCCAGCACGCCTTGCAGCAGGGCAAGCTGCAGGGCAACGATCAGGGCTAGGTGGCCGAGTTCAGGAATCATCGGGTCTCAAAATGAAAAAGGGGTGCGGGATTGTCCCGCACCCCGGTGCATCGCGGGTGATGCCCCTACTTCGCTGCCGGAGCCGCGGCCGCGGTGGTCTTGGCGGCGATGGCGTCGTTCAGCACCTTGATGCCGGCCTGCGATTCATTCACCGAGCGGGTCAGCGACTCGCGGGCGGCGCCCGGATTGTGGAAGCCGACGGAGTTCTCAGCCGTCCACCATTCCCAGTAGATGTGCGCCTGGTCGTGGTGAGCCTGGGCAGCCTTGATCGCCTCGTCGGGCACGCCGGCGGCACGGGCCTTCGGGAAGGTGTCGATCAACTGCGCCAGCCAGTACTCGGCCTTGGCCAGCTTGCCGCGAGTGTAGTTCTGGATCGCGTCGATCTGGTACTTGGCATTCTCCTCGGTCATCTCGCCGTGGCACTTGACACAGGTCTCCTTGAGCATGGAACGCGGCGACCGCTGCTGGTGATCGGTGAAGGTCTTGCCGTTCTTCTCGATCTTCCTCATGTGGCAGTCCTTGCACTCGACGCCTTCACGCTCGTGCTTGGAACCCCAGAAGGTCTCGGTCTCCGGGTGCTGCAGCTTGGACAGGGCGGCGCCGGTGACGGCGTGCTTGAAGTCCTTGAAGTTGATCTGCTGCGCGGAGGCCTTGTAGTCGAAAACGTTCGACCAGAAGAAGTGGTTGGCGCGACGGTCGGCCATGGTGACGGCGCCGCCGGTGGCTGTGTCGATACCCGGGTTGCAGTTGTATTCGACGTGGCACTGGGCGCACATGACGTTGGAGTCGGGCTTGGACAGCAGGCCGATGGCACGGAAGCCATCGCGGAACTCGACTTTCTTCATCGGGTTCTTCGCGCTCTTCGCCTTGTCGTTCGGGTAGGTGCCCAGGCCGCGATCCACCACCGCATTGATCAGCGCATCACGGGCAACGCGCGGCGCCGAGGAGTGCGGATCGTGGCACATGAAGCAGTTCAGCGCGTGGGTGATGTCCTTGGCGAACTCGACCGGCTTGGATACGCGGCTCCATTTGGCCTTCGGATCCGGATCGCCCATGTACTTCCAGCGCAGGATGTTGTCGAACGACTTGCAGTTCATGCAGACCGGGTTGGCGGCGGTGGCCACCTGGGGCATGAAGGCCTTCTGGTCTGTGTTGGCGGGATCCTTGTCGACCAGGATCACCTTCCACAGGTCTGACACGGCACTCTTCGCGTCGGTGATGTAGGTCCAATCCTTCATCTGGAAGCGGCCGCCGTAGGCGCGATCCACAATCAGGTGGTCCATGGTCATGAAGATGTGGCTGCGCGGCTCGGCATGCTCCTTGGTGAAGCCATGCGGTGCCATCAGCTTGTCGAACATCGGCGATACGCCC
>JACRIZ010000063.1 GCA_016235765.1 Rhodocyclales bacterium
CGCGGGGCGAGCTGCATTGCATCGGCGCGACCACGCTCGACGAATCCCGCAAGTACATCGAGAAGGATGCGGCGCTGGAGCGGCGCTTCCAGAAGGTGCTGGTCGACGAGCCCAGCGTCGAGGCGACCATCGCCATCCTGCGCGGCCTGCAGGAGAAATACGAGATCCACCACGGTGTGGATATCACCGACCCGGCCATCGTCGCCGCGGCGGAACTGAGCCATCGCTACATCACCGACCGCTTCCTGCCCGACAAGGCCATCGACCTGATCGACGAGGCGGCGGCGCGCATCAAGATGGAAATCGACTCCAAGCCGGAGGCGATGGACAAGCTCGACCGCCGGCTGATCCAGTTGAAGATCGAGCGCGAGGCGGTGCGCAAGGAAAAGGACGAGGCCTCGAAGAAGCGCTTCGGCCTGATCGAGGAAGAGATCGCCAAGCTGGGCAAGGAGTATTCCGACCTGGAGGAAATCTGGAAGGCCGAGAAGGCGCAGGTACATGGCACCCAGCACATCAAGGAAGAGATCGAGAAGCTGCGCGCCGAAATCGCCGACCTGCAGCGCAAGGGCCAATTCGACAAACTGGCCGAGTTGCAATACGGCAAGCTGCCGCAACTCGAAGCGCAGTTGAAGGCCGCGGAGAAAGCCAGTGGCGGTGGTACGCCCAACAAGCTGCTGCGCACCCAGGTGGGTGCCGAGGAGATCGCCGAGGTCGTTTCGCGCGCCACGGGCATCCCCGTCGCCAAGATGATGCAGGGCGAGCGCGAGAAGCTGCTGCGCATGGAAGACCGCCTGCACGCTCGCGTGATCGGCCAGGACGAGGCCGTGCGCCTCGTCTCGGACGCGATCCGCCGTTCGCGCGCGGGGCTCTCGGACGAGAACCGCCCCTACGGTTCCTTCCTGTTCCTCGGCCCGACGGGCGTGGGCAAGACGGAATTGTGCAAGACGCTGGCGGAGTTCCTGTTCGACAGCGAGGACCACCTGATCCGCATCGACATGAGCGAGTTCATGGAGAAACACTCTGTGGCTCGCCTGATCGGCGCGCCGCCCGGCTACGTCGGCTACGAGGAGGGCGGCTACCTGACCGAGCAGGTGCGCAGGAAGCCTTACAGCGTGATCCTGTTCGACGAGGTCGAGAAGGCGCACCCGGATGTCTTCAACGTGCTGCTACAGGTGCTGGACGACGGCCGCATGACCGACGGCCAGGGCCGCACCGTGGACTTCAAGAATACCGTGATCGTCATGACCTCCAACCTCGGTTCGCAGATGATCCAGCAGATGTCCGGCGACGACTACCAGGTGATCAAGCTGGCGGTGATGGGCGAGGTGAAGACGCATTTCCGTCCCGAGTTCATCAACCGCATCGACGAGATCGTCGTGTTCCACGCGCTCGACCAGAAGCACATCGCCTCGATCGCCCGCATCCAGCTCGGCTACCTGGAAAAGCGGCTGGCGCGGCTGGAGATGAAGATCGAGGTGGACGAGCAGGCGTTGGCCGAAGTCGCACAGGCCGGCTTCGATCCGGTGTTCGGCGCGAGGCCGTTGAAGCGGGCGATCCAGGAGCGGATCGAGAATCCGCTGGCGAAGGCCATCCTTGAAGGCAGGTTCGCCGCCAGGGACACGATCCGGGTGTCGGCGGCAGGGGGCCACATGACGTTTGGCAACGCGTGACGGCCTGGCAAGTCGCGGCTGTCCCTGATTGGCGACACTAGCCCGCCTCAGCCACCTCGCATACCCTCCGTGCTGACTTTCGGAGGGTGCCGTGACCAACTCATTGAAGCTGCTCGTCTTGCTGGCCAGTATCGGCTGTTGCGCCTGCGGCGGCGGTGGCGGCGGAGGTGGCGGCAGCACCAGTTCCGGCGCAACGACCAATGCCGATCCGCACACCGACCCCAACGCCGGGCCCGTTGCCGGCAACCAGGTCGGCAGCTATCCGGTCCCGGTCGAAGCGCGCGCCGAAGACGTCTCGGCGCCTGACCACGTGGTCGGCGCCGGCACGGGGGCGAGCTGTACGGCCGATGCCTTCATCCAGGCGGTCGCCCAGGGCGGCAAGATCACCTTCAATTGCGGGCCCGATCCGGTCACCATCACCCTTAGCCGCCCGGCCAAGGTATTCAATGACAAGCCGGATGTCGTCATCGACGGCGGCGGGCTGGTCACGCTCAGCGGCGGCGGCAATACGCGCATCCTGTACATGAACACCTGTGACCCGAACCAGGTGTGGACGACCAGCCATTGCCAGGACCAGGCGCAGCCGAGGCTGACGGTGCAGAACCTGACCTTCATCGACGCCAATTCCACGAACGAGGCGACCTACGACGGCGGCGGCGCCATCTGGGTCCGCGGCGGCCGCTTCAAGGTCGTGAACAGCCGCTTCTTCAACAACGTCTGCGCCAGTACCGGGCCGGACGTGGGCGGCGCGGCCATCCGGGTCTTCAGCCAATACCAGGGACTGCCGGTGTATGTGGTGAACAGCACCTTCGGCGGCGCGCCGGGTTACGGCAATACCGGCGCCAACGGCGGCGCCGTCAGCAGCATCGGCGTGTCGTGGGCGATCTACAACAGTCTGTTCTCCTACAACAAGGCAATTGGCAACGGCGGCAATCCGGCGCAGGCCGGCACGCCGGGCGGCGGCAGCGGCGGCGCCATCTACAACGACGGCAACACCATGACGCTGGCACTGTATGGGACGATCATCGAGCACAACGAAGTCAACGCCTACGGCTCGGCGATATTCTTCGTCACCAACGACCATACCGGCAATTTGCGCATCGAGGATTCGGTGATCCGCAACAACGTCGGCGGTTCCTGGTACACCCTGCCGGGCATTTCGATGCACGGCGACACGGCCAGGCAGGTCATCAACTCGACGATCGAGTAGCCGCCACCGTTAGAATGCGCGCTTTCCACCGGAAGGAAAGCGATCCATGGCCGGAGCCAGCCTGCTTGCACTGCTCGACGACATTGCCACGATCCTCGACGACGTGGCGGTGATGACCAAGGTCGCCGCGAAGAAGACCGCGGGTGTCCTGGGCGACGATCTGGCGCTCAATGCCCAACAGGTGGCCGGCGTGCGCGCCGAGCGGGAACTGCCGGTTGTGTGGGCCGTCGGGGTCGGTTCGCTGAAGAACAAACTGATCCTGGTGCCGGCGGCGCTGGCGATCAGCGCCTTCGCTCCCTGGGCGGTGACACCGCTGCTGATGGTCGGCGGCCTGTACCTCTGCCTGGAGGGCGTCGAGAAGATCGCCCACAAGTGGTTGCACAGCCCGGCCGAAGACGAGGCGCATCATGCGGCCGAACTCGTCGCGGTGGCCGACGAGAAGCTCGACCTTGCCGCCTACGAGGCGGACAAGATCAAGGGCGCCATCCGCACCGACTTCGTGCTGTCGGCCGAGATCATCGTCATCGCGCTCGGCACCGTCGCCGACAAGCCCTTCGCCACGCAGTTGGCCGTGCTGGCCGGCATCGGCATCGTGATGACCTTCGGCGTCTATGGCTTCGTCGCCGGCATCGTCAAGCTCGACGACATCGGCGCCTGGCTGCTGACCAAGGCGAGCGCTGCGGCCAAGGCCATTGGCAAGGTCCTGCTGCTGGCGGCGCCCAAGCTGATGCGTCTGCTGACGATCGTCGGTACCGCTGCGATGTTCCTGGTTGGCGGTGGCATTCTCGGTCATGGCATTCCGCCGCTGCATCACGCCGTAGAGCCGCTGGTTGCCGGAGCGGGGTCGCTCGGCTGGCTGCTGGCCCTGTTGGCGGATGCAGTGGTGGGCATCATCGGCGGCATACTGGCGCTGGGTGCCATGACCGGCATCAACGCATTGCGAACGCCTCCTGGTGGAAAGTGAAACTGCCGGGACAAGTCGCCTGCAAACCTGACTTGATGGCATTGCCCAGGCCCGGCGGCCCGCAGAACCAGACTTCGGCAGGTTTCGGAATTCCGCTGGCGAGCTTTTCGGCCCTCAGCACTTCGCCCTGATGGGCACCGTGCACCTGCAGGCGAACCGAGCTTAGTGGCGCGCAGAGTGCTTCGAGCTTCGCGACGAACGGGTCGGAGTCCCGGTCGCGCGTGCAGTAGTGAAGGTCCGCGGCGGGCGCAAACTCCGGATTGGCGCTCAGGACTTCGAGCCAGGCCGGGCGGGCGGCAAGAGTGGCATTCATGACTTACTCGTCGTAGTAGCCGCGTTCTGCATCGACATGGCAGGCGGCACAGTTCGCCTTGGTGCGAACGTCTTTGTGCTGCCATTCCCGGGCGCTTACCTCGCGGTGCTCGCGCACCCACTTCGGCAGTTCGGTGATACGCAGCGGCGCGTTGTCCGTCGCCACGCCGCGCAGCAGCTTGGTGCTGAAGCGTCGGCCACCGGTATCGGCAGCGTTGGCGACCAGGTAGTCGGTGATGCGGCGTGCGGTCTCGGCGTCGACGCTGGCGTCGTCGCCGAAATGGTTGTCCAGTTGGCCCATCATGCGCTGCCATGAACTGGCCGGCAGCATGGATGGGGCAAATGGCAGGTGGCAACTGCCGCATTCCTCCTTGACGACGGGATCGGCGACCGGTGCAAAGAAGTGGCTGCCGCCGGCCTGCGCCCGCTCCAGCAGGAGGAGCGAGAAGGCGATGGCGGCAAGGCCGATGGCGATGGGGCGATAGGGGATGTTCATGCGGTATCTCCTTGCGATAATTGGACCGTGGGATGCACTATGCGCGGCGCCAACTGAACGGAACCTGAACCGGGCGTTCAGCCTGCGTTCACCGGCGGGGGGCTATACAGTCGTCCATTACATGGCAAGGAGCGGGGTTCCCCCGATGGCGGACACTATGTTCAAGCGATTTCGTACCTGCGCGATGGGCGGTCTGGTAATGGCGGCGCTGGCCGCTGCGCCGAGCCACGCGGGCGACGGGCACGACCACGACCGTGCCCGCCAGGCATTGGAAGCCGGTGAGATACTGCCTTTGCGGACCATCCTCGATCGCGTCGAACGCGACTATCCTGGGCGGATCATGGAAGTCGAGCTGGAGCAGAAGGGCGAGCGCTGGATTTACGAAGTCAAGGTGCTGCGCACGGGCGGGGTGCTGGTGAAGCTGAAGTTCGATGGCCGTACCGGCAATGTCATGGGCGCCGGCGAGCGCAACGACAAGTGATTTCGAACTGAAGGGAAGCGCGGGTGCGGATTCTGGTAGTGGAAGATGAACCGACGCTGGCCAGGCAACTGGCCGACGGACTGGTCGCGGCCGGCTATGCGGTGGATCTCGCCGACAACGGCATCGATGCCCATTTCATGGGCGATACCGAGCCGGTCGATGCCGCGATCCTGGACCTGGGCCTGCCCGGCATGGACGGCATCACGGTGCTGAAGAAATGGCGTGCGGCAGGGCGCGCCATGCCGGTGCTGATTCTCACCGCCCGCGATACCTGGCACGAAAAGGTGGCCGGCATCGATGCCGGCGCCGACGACTACCTGGCCAAACCCTTCCACATGGAAGAACTGCTGGCCCGCCTGCGCGCCCTGATCCGGCGCGCCGGCGGCCACGCCAGCGCCGAACTCAGTTGCGGCCCGCTGAAGCTCGATACGCGTGCCAGTCGCGCCACGGTCGATGGCCAGGCGCTGACGCTGACCAGCCACGAGTATCGCGTGCTTGCCTATCTGATGCACCACCATGACGAAGTCGTGTCGCGCACCGATCTCGTCGAACACATCTACGCCCAGGACTTCGACCGCGACTCGAATACCGTCGAAGTCTTCATCGCCCGCCTGCGCAAGAAGCTGCCGCCGGGGATGATCGAAACGGTGCGCGGCCTGGGATACCGGCTCGCCAGCCCGCAATGAACCTGGCAAGTTTGCGCGGGTCGCTGCGCTTCCGGCTGCTGCTTACCACGCTGGTCTGGATCGCCGCTTCCATCGTCGTTGCCGGGTGGGGCCTGGGCAGCCTGTTTCGCAGCCACGTCGAAGCGCAGTTCAATGCCGATCTCGGCGTTCACCTCGACCAGTTGACGGCCCATCTGGTCCTGGACGGGCAGGGCCGGCCGACGTTGTCCGTGCCCTTGAGCGATCCGCGCTTCAACCGGCCCTTCGGTGGCCTCTACTGGCAGATCGATCGGCTTGCCGGCCCGGCAATGCCGGCGATCGGCGGTGCCTTGCGCTCCCGCTCCCTGTGGGACCAGGTGCTTGCGGTACCTGCGGATGCGCCGCTCGATGGCGAGTTGCACCGACACCGGATCGGCGGGCCGCAGGGAATCGTACTGGGCGCGATAGAGCGTAGCGTGCGCATCGACGAAGTTTCGCTGCGCCTGATCGCCGCTGCCGACGAGCGTCTGATGATCGAGCCGGTGGCCCGCTTCAACGGCGTCTTGTGGCTTGCGCTGGGCGTGCTTGGCCTGGGGTTGGCGTTCGCCGCCTGGTTGCAGGTGGTAGTCGGGTTGGCGCCGTTGCGCCAGTTGCGACGGGCGCTCGGGCGCGTGCGCAATGGCGATGCACGGCAACTGGAAGGAAGCTTTCCCACGGAACTCCAGCCCCTGGCCGACGAGTTCAACAGCGTGCTGACGCAGAATGCCGAAGTCGTCGAGCGCGCGCGCACCCACGCCGGCAATCTCGCCCATGCCTTGAAGACGCCCCTGAGCGTCCTCGTCAACGCCGCGCGCGGCAGGGAAGATGAGCTTGCCCGGCTGGTGGCCGGGCAAGTCGAGACCGCCCAAAAGCAGGTGGACTATCACCTGGTGCGGGCGCAGGCGGCGGCCGCGGTGCGCATGCCTGGGGTACGGACAGCGGTCGGGCCGGCGCTCGAAGGGCTGGTGCACGCCATGGAGAGGATCTACGCCGGGCGCAATCTGCAACTCGCGATTCAATCGACGCCGAACGACCTCGCCTTCCGCGGCGAGGAGCAGGATCTGCAGGAGATGGTGGGCAACCTGCTTGAAAACGCGTGCAAGTGGGCCGCGACACGGGTCGAGATCAGTGCCGCAATCGATGGCGACAGACTCGATATCCGGATCGCGGACGACGGCCCGGGGATAGCGGCAGAGCAGCGGGAAGCCGTGATTCGTCGCGGCGCCCGGGCCGACGAACGGGTGCCGGGAACGGGGCTTGGTCTCGCCATCGTTGACGATCTGGCTCGACTATACGGCGGGCGGCTCACGCTGGCCGCGTCATCGCTCGGCGGGCTGGTGGCAAGACTGAACCTTCCGGCAGCCACCTGACGGCAGTTTGCCGTTCATGGTGGGTTAATCGTCACTCGTCATAATCGCCGCCATGACCGCACTTTCCCTGTTCGGCTGGATAAGTCTGGCGCTCGCCCTCCAGGCGGCCATCGGCCTCGGCATAGGCTTCTCACGCCACTGGCAGCGCTATCGGCGGCTCGAACTCGCGCCGGCCGCTGTGGTTGCGGAAACGCCAGTGGCGGCCGCCGCCTGGCGCGCCACGCGCAAGTTCCGCGTCGCGCGGCGGGTGGTCGAGGATCAAGCGGCATCGGTCTGCTCCTTCCACCTTGTTCCCGAGGATGGGCAACCATTGCCGCCATTTCATCCGGGCCAGTTCCTGACCTTCGATCTGGACTTGCCCGGAGGTGACACGCTGGTCCGCTGCTACTCGCTCTCCGATGCGCCCCAACCCGATCACTATCGCGTCTCCATCAAGCGCGTGCCGTCCGGACGTTCCTCGAACTACTTTCACGACCATGTTGCGGTCGGCAGCATGCTGAGCCTGCGGGCGCCGGGCGGCCACTTCTACCTCGAGGCGGGCACCGCGCCGCTGGTGCTGATCGCCGGCGGCATTGGCATCACGCCGATGCTGAGCATGCTGAACTGGAGCCTGACGCAGCAGCCGGAGCGCGAGGTCTGGCTGTTCCACGGCGTGCGCAACGCCAGCGAGCAGGTGATGCGCGAGCATCTCGAAAGTCAGGCACGGCAGCACGCCAACTTCCATCTGCACATCTGCCACAGCGACCCGCTGCCCGACGAGGTGGCCGGGCGCGACTACCACCACGCCGGGCGGGTCAGCATCGACCTGCTGCGGCTGACGCTGCCGCTGCATGCCTACCAGTTCTACATCTGCGGGCCCGGGCCGATGATGGCGAGCATGGTGGCCGGCCTGGAGGACTGGGGCGTGGCCGGCGCCCGCATTCATTTCGAGGCCTTCGGCCCGGCGTCGGTGAAGCGGCGGGCGCCCGCGGCGCCTGCGCAGGAAGCCGGGACGGACATCCAGATCACGTTCGCGCGCACCGGCATGACGGCCACATGGCGCAGATCCGCCGGCACCCTGCTCGAATTCGCCGAGCAGGAAGGCATACCGGTGGATTCGAGTTGCCGCAGCGGCGCCTGCGGCACCTGCCGCACCACGATCACGGCCGGCGAGGTGAGCTACAACCAGCCGCCCGACTACGACCCGGAGCCGGGCACCTGCCTGCTTTGCGTGTGCACCCCGAAAACCAGCGTCACCCTGGAGGCGTGATGGACAAGTCGGTCTGGCAACGGCAGATCCTGCCCTTCACTGTGCTGCTTGGCCTGTTGGCCGGTGCGGCGCTGCTCGGCGATTATCTGCTGCATCGTTTCAACCTCGTCTGGGTCGGGCGCTACCTGGGCATACCCGGCACTCTGCTGATCATCGGTTCGCTGACCTATTCGCTGCGCAAGCGAAAGGTGATCAAGAGCGGCGACCTGCGCGGCTACCTCGGCGCGCACGAGGTGGCTGCCTGGCTTGGTTCCCTGATGGTGCTGATCCATGCCGGCATCCACTTCAACGACATCCTCCCCTGGCTGGCGACCATCGCCATGGGGGTGAACGTCGTCAGCGGCATGGTCGGCAAGATGTTGCTCGACCGTTCGCGCCGCCAGGTGCAAGGCCAGCGCGACCACTACCAGTTGCGTGGCCTGGCACGGAACGAGGTTGAACAAGCCGTGTTCTGGGATGCGGTGATGGTTGATGCAATGGCGCGCTGGCGCAAGGTGCACATTCCGATCTTCGTCGCTTTCGCGGTGCTGTCCCTCGGGCACATCGTTGCCGTATTCCTGTTCTGGGGCTGGCGATGAACAAGACTGTCAAGTTCATCCTGGCCGCCAACCTGCTGGCGCTCACCGTTCTGATGTTCGTCTTTCCGCATCTGATGGTCAGCCCGGGCAAGCTGATCCCCGGCCACAAGCAGTTGGAGAGCGATTGTTTCGCCTGCCATCTCGCCTGGCGCGGCAGCGCCGCCGAACGCTGCATCGTCTGCCATGCACCGAAGGACATCGGCCGGGTCACCACTACCGGCCAAGTCATCGTGCGTGCGAAGACGGTCGTGCCCTTCCATCAGGAGCTGACGCAGGACGACTGCACCGCCTGTCATACCGATCACGCCGGCACCAAGCGCTACCAGTGGCAAGGACGTTTCGACCATGCCTTGCTGAAGGCGGCGGCACGCGACCGCTGCGCCACCTGCCACCAGGCGCCCAGGGACAACCTGCACCGGCAGATCGAGGGCAGTTGCGGCAAGTGCCATGGCCAGGACAAATGGACGCCGGCCACCTTCGACCACGACCAGTACTTCGTGCTCGATCGCGACCACAACGCCCGCTGCGTCACCTGCCACCCGCGCAACGACTACAGCCGCTACACCTGCTATGGCTGCCACGAGCACAGCCTGGGCAAGATCCGCCGCGAGCACCTCGAGGAGGGCATCGACAACTTCGACGATTGCGTGGAATGCCACCGCAGCGGCGATGAGCATGACATTCGCGGTCGTGGCGGCCGACGGAATCGCGACCATGACGACTGACGCCACGCCTGTCGCCGCAGCCCGACAGGCTGGTTAAAGCAGCCTTAATTCGGGCGGGAAACCGCCTCGAATTAAGTGATCTTTAACCTCGCTTGCCCATGATGCGACGGTGCCGGCGGATCGGCCGCGGCACACTTTCCGAAGGAGGAAGACATGATCGCATCGCAGATCAACAAGGCCTCTTCGCATACCGGACATGGAGCCGGCCACGGCAGTCGCGGCTGGTTCGCCGGCGCCATGCTGGTCACCAGCGGATCGCTGTCCGCTTCGGTGCCGCCGGAGGAGCCGAGTTGCACGCAGATTCGGGCCGCCATCGGGGTCTTGCAGCCAGCCAATCCGGAACTGCTGCGCTCGCTCGCCGCTCGCAAGGACTGTGGCTTCACGTCGGCCGAGGTCTATCAGGCCGCCTACGGCGACCGGCCCCTACCGCCGCAGGACGGCCGCGCGGAGTATCCGAAACGCTACCACCATCTTGGTGACGCCCATTTCAAGGATGACTGAGTTCTAATAGCATTGGTACCCAAGCAAGGCTGGAGTTCTAAGCATGGTTTCACCCTCGCTGCAACGCTACGCCTGGCTGTCGATCGCGACGGCGCTCGCCACCATCGTGCTCAAGGGCGTAGCGTGGCGCTTGACCGGCTCGGTCGGACTGCTGTCCGATGCGCTGGAGTCGTTCGTCAACCTGGCCGGGGCGCTGATGGCGCTGGCCATGCTGTCGCTGGCCGCGACGCCGCCCGACGAAGACCACGCCCACGGCCACGGCAAGGCCGAGTACTTCTCGAGCGCCTTCGAGGGCTTCCTGATCCTGATTGCAGCCGTCAGCATCGGCTATGCCGCGGTCGGCCGCCTGTTGCATCCGCAAGGCCTGGAAGACGTCGGGGTGGGCCTCGCCGTGTCGGTCGTCGCATCGGTCATCAACCTGGCGACGGCGCGCATCCTGCTAGGCGTCGGCCGGCAGCACAATTCGATCACGCTGGAAGCGGACGCGCACCACCTGATGACCGATGTGTGGACCTCGGCAGGCGTAATCCTCGGCGTCGGGCTCGTCTGGGCGACCGGTTGGTTGTGGCTCGATCCGGTGATCGCCCTCCTGGTGGCGGCGAACATCGTGTGGACCGGCTGGCAGCTCCTGCGCCGGTCTGCCGCTGGCCTGATGGACGTTTCGGTGCCGGAGGAGACGCGACGAGCGATCGAAGCCGTCCTGGATCGCTATCGCGGCGAGGGACTGGAGTTTCACGCGTTGCGTACGCGGCAGGCCGGGTCGCGGGCCTTCGCGACCATCCATGTTCTGGTGCCGGGCGAATGGACCGTGCAGAAGGGCCACGACCTCTCGGAGCGCATCGAGGCCGACCTGCGCTTGGCCGTGCCGCGCGTGCATGTCACCACCCACCTGGAACCGAAGGAAGATCCCGTTTCGCTGGCCGATGAGGGATTGGAGCGCAGTTGAAGACGATCGGCGGCCTGATGCTCATTCTGACGGCGGTGTCGGCCATCGCCGCGCCTGCGATGCCGCCGCATCTCGGTGTGTCGGGTCAAGACGAGTATCGCGAGTTCCTGGAGGCGCCGGATCACCGCGCCTTCGCCATCGCGCCCGGCGGCGCCTGGGCCTGGGTGTCGGGCGAGCCGTCGGCCAGGGAAGCCGAGGAAAAGGCGCTGGCCATCTGCCAGGGCCAGACCGCGCAGCGCTGCGTGAGCTATGCGATCGACGATCGAACCGTGTTCGATGCCGCCCAGTGGCCGACGCTGTGGCGTCCTTATTCGAGCGCCGCGCAGGCACGGCAGGCGCCGGTCGGACGCGAGCGCGGCCAGCGCATGCACGATCTGGCCTTCATCGATGAGCAAGGCAAGCGGCGGCACTTGTCTTCACTGCGCGGCAAGGTGGTGGTGCTGCACTTCTGGGGGGCATGGTGTCCGCCCTGTCGCCGCGAAATGCCGGACCTGCAGAAGGTACAGCAAGCGATGGCGCAGCGGCCGGGTATTGCGTTCGTCATACTCCAGGCGCGCGAGAAGTTCGATGTTTCAAGGCAGTGGGCGGACAAGCAGGGCATCGTCCTGCCGCTGTCGGATTCGGGCTCTGCGGGCGAGGACGATGCGACCTTCCGGCTCGCCGGCGGCGGCCGGATCAAGGATCGCGAGATTGCGAACCGCTTTCCAACCACCTACGTGCTTGACCGCAACGGGGTGGTGGTCTTTGCCCACATCGGGCCGATCCACGACTGGTCGCAGTACGAGGCCTTCCTGCGCGACATCACGGATCGCAAGGGCCGGTGATCGGAGTTGATTTCAGTCAACTGCCGTCAGGCGGCTTGCACTATTCTCATCGCTGGAGGATCCGGGGGGATTTCCAACGTTGAGGGGGGTAGTCATGCAATTCGTATCCCAGCGTCTGCTTCGTATGTCGGTCTGCGCCGCGCTTGGCGTCATCAGCTTTGCTGCGTCGGCTTATGAAGGCGACCTGAAGCGGGGCCGTCTCTACTTCCGCCAGATCTGCACCACATGCCATCAGACGATGCTCGGCAAGGCGATTGCGCCCAACGAGCGCACCAAGGCGGACTGGACCGCCTATGTGAAGGCGGACAAGCACGACAAGAGCGGCAAGAGCAACCCGTCGCTGAAGTACTTCACGACCAAGGCCTACCGCGAGACCATCAAGGGTAGCAACAAGGCGGCGGCCAAGCTGTTGGATGCAAACGATGCCGAGCTTTACGCCGATGTCCAGGCCTGGCTGCACTACAGCGCCAAGGATTCCGACAATCCCTCCGGCTGCCAGTAAGCCGCACTTTCGGGAGGTGGGACCGTGACGACGGAAACCGCAACCGGCGGGCTGTTGGCTCGCCTTTCGGCGTCGCCCTTCGGCGAAGGCCTGCGCAGGGATTACCACGAGATATTCGTCGAGCAGTGGTCGCCCTATCTCGGCGCGATCCTGATGGTTGCCATCCTGGCGGCACTCATGATCAGCGGCCAGTTCTGGGGCATTTTCGGCGGTCTCAAGCTCTGGGGCGACTGGTTCAACAACGCCATCGGGCTGGGCCCCTTGCTCGGCGTCAAGCCGGAATTGGAAAGCCCACTCTCTCATCGCATGTCGCTGATGAACGGCGCACTGATTCTTGGCGCGTTCGCCGCCGCGCTGCTGTCGCGCCAGTTCGCGCTCAACCGGGCACCCAAGCTCGAGTACGTCTGGGGCGCACTGGGCGGGACGCTGATGGGCATCGGCGCTGCGTTGGCGGGTGGCTGTACGACCGGCGGCTTCTTCACCCCGGTCGTACATTCTTCGCCGGCAGGCTGGGCGATGTGGGCGGGGCTGCTGATCGGCGCGGTGGTCGGGCTCAAGCTGCTGCTCTGGACGCTGGACCATATCACCTGGGGCATGACGGCAAATGTCAGTGGTGGCGAGACGCCTCTGCGGCCGTGGTATCCGTGGTTCGGTGCGGCAGTGCTGGTGGCGATCGGCTGGTGGGTCACCGACTGGGCGGCCTCAGGCGACGCCAAGCTCGCCTCGCGCGCCATCGTCATCCTCGCCGGTCTCGGTATGGGCTTCGTCATGCAGCGGGCGCGCATCTGCTTCGCGCGTGCCTTTCGCGAGCCCTTCATGACGGCCGAGGGCGACATGACCAAGGCCATCATCCTGGCGCTGGCGTTGGCCATTCCTGTCGCTGCGGTGTTGTTCGACAGGAAGATCATGGATCCGTACATCGCGATCCCGTCGACCTTCTGGATCGGCTCGCTGCTGGGCGGCCTGGTTTTCGGCATCGGCATGATCTTCGCGGGCGGCTGCGCCTCGGGTGCGCTGTGGCGCATGGGCGAGGGGCACTTGAAGCTCTGGGTGGCGGGATTCTTCTTCGCCTGGGGCGGTTCCAGCTTCTCGGCCTTCGTCCGGCGCTGGGACCTGCTGACGCCCGAGCAGAACCTCGACACCATGCTCGACGAGACCAAGGTCGGGGCTCAGGTATTCCTGCCCGAGGCCATCGGGGGCTGGGGGTGGGCGTTGCTGATCAGCTTCGGCATCCTGCTCGCCTGGTACCTCTTCGTTCGCTACAACGAATCAACGGAGAAATTCACGGTTCTATAGGGGGTCACCATGAAGCACATGCATGTCCGCAAGTTGCTGGTCCTGGCCGTGGCGGCGACGTTCCCGCTGGCCGCAACCCTGGCGCCGATCCCGGAGGGCGCGCAGTTGGGCGTCGCCGTGGCGGCAGGTGTCCAAGCCAAGGACGGCTGGTACAAGAACATCGTCGACACCGACTTCGTGAAGGAGTATGCGCAGATTCCGCCGCGCAAGGACGTGACGATCATCGACTCGCGGCCGGCTGCGCGGCGCTACGACGTCGGCCACCTGCCGAGTGCGATCAACATTCCGGACAGTCAGTTCGACAAGCTCAAGCACCTGTTGCCCGAAGACAAGAACAAGCTGTTGATCCTCTACTGCGGCGGCCTCGACTGCATGCTCAGCCACGAGTCGGCCAGGAAAGCCGAGGCGCTCGGCTACACCAACATCAAGGTCTATGCAGAAGGCGAACCCGAATGGGTGAAGCGCGGCCTGCCGCTTTCCGTGAGCACCGCCTACGTCAAGAAACTTCTCGACGACAAGGAAAAGGTGGTGCTGATCGATGCGCGGCCACGGCGCGTGTTCGACAAGGGCGCCATTCCCGGCGCGCTGAACATTCCGGATTCCGAGTTCGACAAGCACGTCGACAAACTGCCCGCCGACAAGGCGACGCCGCTGATCTACTACTGCGGCGGCCTGGAATGCGTGCTGTCCGACAAGTCGGCCGTCAAGGCGCGCGCGCTCGGCTACACGTCGGTGAAGACCTATAGCGAAGGCTACCCGGCCTGGGAAAAGGCGTTTCCGGCGGCGGGTTCCGCGCCTGTCGAGATCATGGCGGGCAAGGACAAGGGCACCATCAGTGCCGCCTCGTTCGACAAGATCTTCCAGGAAGCACCCGGCTCGGTGTTGTTCGTCGATGTGCGCGATACCAAGGAGTTCTCGGCAGCGACCATCAAGGGCGCGATCAGCATTCCGATCAACCAGCTCGAGAAGCGTATCGAGGAGTTGCCAAAGGACAAGCCGGTGATTTTCTTCTGCGGTACCGGCGGCCGCGCAGGCGAGGCTTACGACACCGTCAAGCTGCTGCGGCCCGAGGTGACTGCCTATTTCCTCGATGCCGACGTCCAGTTCAACCCGGACGGCAGCTACAAGGTCACCAAGGCCCGCTAGTTTTCCAGGCAAAAAAAGGCCGCCCGGACTTCGGGCGGCCAGCTTGGGCCGTTGCAGGGCCTGAGGTGTTAGCCCTGCTTGGCCTCGGTCGGCTCCTCCGCATCGACCTCTTCCCACCCTGTAATCATTGCCTTGATGTGCGACGTCGGCGTGTGGCCGGCCGTCGTCAGGTACAAGTGGGCGATCAGGAACACCAGCATCATGAACGCCGCCATGGTGTGGAAGAAGGCCACCCATTCCAGTGACAGATACTTGTCCCAGCCCCAGTCCTTCCAGTTGCCGTAGAAGATGTAGAACCAGCCCGAGAACCAGATCAGCGGGCCGATGAACAGCATTACGCCGAGATAGGCGAGGCGCTGCAGCGGATTGTGCTTCTTCAGGCGCGTGGCCCGGAACGGATGGGGCGCGTTGGTGAAGATGCCGGTCAGGTAGAACTTGATCATGGCATCGACCTTCTTCAGCGTCGGGATGTACTGCTTCCACTCGCCCGTGGTCAGGTGCCAGAAGATCGCGAATACCCACAGGCCGACCAGCGTCCAGGCGGCGACGATGTGGTGATGCACGGCGTCCTTGAAGCCGAAGTTCTCGTAGGCGCCGTGGATCTCGAAACCGGTCATGAGCAGGAAGATGATCAGCGCGGCCTGCGACCAATGCCAGAACCGCTCGAAGACCTTGAAGACGTAGATTTTGGTGCTGGGTCCGGACATGATCTCAACCTGCCTTTCTTGCCATGTAGATGCGCAGCGCGCCGTGACCGATGACGCCGATCAGCGTGCCAAGGGTCGCCAGCCAGCCGATCAGGTCGAGCCACTGGTTGGCGTCGCGCCCCGGCATGTAGATACCCTTGACGCCTTGCAGGCGGCCGCTCTTGCTGTGGCACTGCGTGCAGGTGAGGGCGTCTTCCTTGGGCGCTACCATGTGGGTGATCGGCCAGGTCATGGTCGTGGCGACGAAATCGAACTTGCCGCCGAACGGCTGCCCGGACGCCTCGGCACCTGCCTTCAGCGCCGCATCCCACTTGAAGTTCTGCCAGAAGGCGGTGTCGTCCTTTTCGCCGTAGCCGACCGCCGTGTGCGGCACCAGCAGCGACTTGGTCTCCAGGTCGTAGGGTTGCTTGCCGCGGAACACCTTGACCGGCCAGATGCGGGACAGCCCATCCTCGGCGCTACCATAGTAGTGGTTGATTTCGGTGACGCCATTGGTGTTCACCGGATCGCCGAGCAGGGTGTACTTCACCTTGCCGTTGATCCATTGATACTCCGGCACGACGTCCGACTCATAGACGAAGTTGCCCTTGATGGTCGAGTAGGCTTCGTGACCGGCGCTGTCCATGATCTTGAACGGTTTGCCATCCTTGAGCTTGCCGGCCGTTGACCAGTCCCACACCATCTTGGTCGGCTTGCCGCCCCGTGCGTACTGCGGGATGTGGCAGGTCTGGCAGGCCAGCTTGTCGGTATGCTCGTTGAGCTTCGTGGTCAGGATGCTGTCTTCCTTATGCGGCTTGAGGCCGTGGCAGGACTGGCAGGTGGTCGGGTTGGAGGTATCGACTTTGCCGCGAATGTGCTGCGCGACATCGTCCCTGCCGGTCGGCGTGTAGCGGCTGCCCGGGATGTTGTGGCCCTTGGTCGCATGGCAGGTGCCGCAGCTGAAGTTCAGACCATTCACATCCATGTGCACGTCGAGGTAGCGCTTCGGATTCCTCATCGACGTGTCGAGGTCGCCATGCTTCACGGCATCGCCGCCACCGCCCAGGAAGTGGCAGGCGCCGCAGGTGGCGCGGCTGGTGGCGCCGACGCTTTGGGCGACTTCCTGCAGGTCGACGGCCGGCACCAGCTTGCCGGATTTCGGCGGGAACTCCATTTGCTTGTAGGCCGGATGCCCCGCGAGTCCGGGGAGCTTCTTGTAGTCGCCGGTGGTGTCGTGGCAGGCCAGGCAGTCGATGTTCTCCTGGTTGGTGAAGTCGAAGTTCTTGTCCCGCATGCCGTAGCCGATATGGCAGGCGGAACAGAACGCTTCGTTGGAGGCGGTCGCGGTACAGAAGTTGTTGATCACGTGCTTCTTGCCGAGCAGCTGGTTGTTTTCCGGATTGCGCCACTCCCAGGTCCAGTGCTTGGTCTTCATGACCTGTTTGCCGGCTTCCGTGTGGCATGACAGGCAGGCCCTGGTCACTTCCGGGCCGTCCTTGAAGTCCTTCTGCAGTTCCTTGAACTTGCTGTGGTCGGCTGTCGTGCGCGCCGCCTGTTGTTCCACTGAACTCGGCTGCGCCTTCTTTTCGACGGCGGGGGCGTTGTTCGCCCGGGCTGCAGGCAGCGCGAAGGCGCACGCCACCGTCAGCACCGCCATGAGCTGGCTGAATTTTTTCATGATGTCGCTCCGTATCGGTTGCGAGTGGGCGATGTGCTCAGCAGCCGCTGCCGCCGCCGCCGCCGGCACCGCCACCGCCTTCGCCGGCGGGCTTCGGTACGATCATCGGCGGCGCGGGTTTGTTCGGGTCCATGACCAGGAACGATTGCTGATCCTGCGCCACCTTGCCCATGATGTCGCCGACCAGCGGGCCGAACATCTTGCCCATCAGCCCGGCATTCATGCTGCCGATATAGACCTTGCCGTCGTTCTTTTTGTACACCGAGATCTTGCAGGGCATCAGGATGGACAGGAAGCGAACGCTGTCTTCGTTCAGGATGGGTTTGGAGTAGGCCGTGCTGCACGCCTCGATCATCATCACCGGCAGGGTGTTGCCGCCGTCGGCCTGGACGGCCTTGGCGGGATTGCGCAGGCCGGACAGCGCCCAGCCGTTGCCGGTTGCCTGGATGTTGTGCTGGATGCGGGCGACGGTTTCCTCGACGCCGAACGGGCTGACCCGCTCATTGAACATCAGGCCGCCCATCATGTTCCAGGCCAGGACGGCGGTAAACACGATACCCGCCACGAAACTGCCGACGATCTTCAACATGGTGAATCCCCCCGATTGGAATAACACAGTTTCCTTATATGCTCATAAACTTCAGAACATATTGACGCAAGTCAACCGCAGTCTAGCCTACGAAATCCGAGCGTCGCGATCAAGTTCGCGAACGTGCGCAGCAGGAAAGCAAATGGTCATTGACCATGCCCACAGCCTGCATGTGGGCGTACATGATGGTCGGCCCGACGAAGCGAAAGCCACGCTTCTTGAGGTCGCGCGACAGGGCACGCGAGATGTCTGTTTCTGCGGGAATGTCGGCGAGCGATCGCCACTCGTTGATGATCGGCTGTCCGCCGACGAAGGCCCAGGAATAGGCGTCGAAGCTGCCGAATTCTTCCTGTACCTTCAGGTAGGCGCGGGCGTTGTCGATGGTCGCGGCGATCTTGAGCCGATTGCGAACGATGCCGGGGTTGGCCAGCAGACGCGCGACGTCGGCGTCGCCGTAGCGGGCGACGGCCTGCGCATCGAAACCGGCGAAAGCGCGCCGGTAGTTCTCGCGCTTTCTCAGGATGGTCAGCCACGACAGGCCCGCCTGAGCGCCTTCGAGGATCAGGAACTCGAACAGCTTGCGGTCGTCGTGGCAGGGGACGCCCCATTCCTCGTCGTGGTAGGCGACATAGAGCGGATCGTCGCCGCACCAGGGGCAGCGCTTGATGGCAGTCATGGCTCGATTATGCACCGGGTAACATGCGGGTGATGAATGCTCCCTATTGCGAAGTCGACCTGCCCGGACTGGCGGCGGCGTTTTCCTCGCCTGTCGAAAGACTGGAAGCCTGGCAGCCCGACGAGGTGCCGGCCCTGCTTTCGCGCGCCGAGCGCCTGGCCCTGGACGGCTGCTGGCTGGTCGGCTTCGTCGCCTACGAGGCGGCTGCGGCCTTCGATGCCGCCCTGGTCGGCCACGAGCTGGCGGCCGGTCTTCCGTTGGCTGCCTTCGTGGCCTTCCGGTCAAGCGCAACACCGCGGCCGCGCGGGAAGTTCATGAGCGGCGTGTGGCGCGACGATACGGCGCCGACCGCGTTTGCGGCGGGTGTCGCGTCGATCAAGGCCGACATCGCCGACGGCCGCTACTATCAGGTCAACTACACGACCCGGCTGCGCGCGCCGCTGCTGGGCGACAGCGCGGCGCTGTTCGATGCCTTGCGCAGCAGCCAGCCCGGAGCCTACAGCGTCTACCTCGACTTCGGACGCTGGCAGATCTGTTCGGTATCGCCCGAGTTGTTCTTCCATTGGCGACCCGCGGCGGGAGGCGCCCCACCGCGGCTGACTTTGCGGCCGATGAAGGGCACGGCCCCGCGCGACGCGGATCCAGATACCGATCGGCAGGCGGCCGACTCCCTGCGCGCCTCGGCCAAGGACCGCGCCGAGAACCTGATGATCGTCGACCTGCTGCGCAACGATGCCTCGCGCGTTGCAGAACTGGGCAGCGTCGCCGTGCCGGCGCTGTTCGAAGTCGAGCCCTGGGCGACGGTCTGGCAGATGACCTCGACCGTCGAATGCCGCCCACGCGCTGAAGTGGGCCTGCCCGATCTGTTTGCCGCCCTGTTTCCTTGCGGCTCGGTGACGGGCGCGCCGAAGGCCGAGGCGATGCGGGCGATCTGCGAACTGGAGCCGGCGCCGCGCGGCGTCTACTGCGGTGCCATCGGCGTGGTCAAGCCGGGTGGCGAAGCCTGCTTCAACGTCGGCATCCGGACCGTGGTCGTCGACGGCGAGCGTGGTCTGGCCGAGTGCGGCATCGGCAGCGGCATCGTCGCCGATTCGACCATCGCCGGCGAACGCGAAGAGTGGCGCATCAAGGAGCGATTCCTGCGGCGCGCCTGTCCGGGCTACGAGTTGTTCGAAACCCTGCTCTGGCGCCGCGGTCGCTACTGGCTGCTCGACGAACACCTGGGCAGGCTGGAGCGCAGTTCGAGTGCGCTCGGCTTTCGCTTCGATCGGGAGGCAGTTTGCGCCGCACTGGATGGGGCAGCGCGCGGCTTCGGTACCGGACGCTGGCGGGTACGGCTGCGCCTGGCGATGGACGGGACGGTGGCGATCGATGCCGAACCGGTGGCCCGCCAGCGCGGTCCGGTGACTTGCGCGCTGGCGACCAGGCCGGTCGAGAGGGCCAACCCGTGGCTGCGCCACAAGACGACCCGGCGCGATGCCTATGCCACGCTCGCCGTGCCCGATGCCTTCGATACGCTGCTCTACAACGAGCGTGGCGAAGCCACCGAATTCACGCGCGGCAATCTGGTCGTCAGGCTCGGCGGCCGGTTGCTGACGCCGCCGCTGGCCTGCGGGTTGTTGCCGGGCACCTTGCGCGCTGCGCTGCTGGCACGCGGCAGCATCGAGGCAGCGGTACTGACCCTGGCCGACGTCGCAGCCGCCGATCGACTCTGGTTCGTGAACGGCCTGCGCGGGTCGTTGCCCGTGCGGCTGCGGAGGCGTGTATTACATATTGAAGGTAGAAGCTTCAATATGTAATATGGCCGCCATGATTCCTCGCGATTCCCTCGCCACACTCGCGCGTTTGTCGCGCGGTTTCCCGGTGCTCGCATTGACCGGGCCGCGTCAGTCGGGCAAAACCACCCTGGCGCGCGCCGCGTTTCCCGGCAAACCCTACGTGACACTAGAGAACCCGGAGCAACGAGCTTTCGCGGCTGGCGATCCGCGCCGTTTTCTCGCCGGCTTTCCGGACGGTTCCATCATCGACGAGGTTCAGCGCTGTCCCGAGTTGTTCTCGTGGCTACAGGGTTGGGTGGATGAGCGTCGCCGCATGGGCGACTTCGTTCTTACCGGTTCGCAGCAGTTCGGCTTGATGTCCGCCGTGTCGCAGTCCCTTGCCGGCCGTGTCGGTCTCGTGCACTTGCTGCCATTCGCCCAAACGGAGCTGGCCGGCGCCGGATTGGCGCCGAAGGATCTCGATGTCACGCTGTGGCAAGGCGCCTATCCGGCCTTGTACGATCGCAATCTCGCGCCCGGCGACTGGTTCCCGAACTATGTCGCCACCTACGTCGAGCGCGATGTCCGCCAGTTGCTGGCGGTACGCGAGCTGGGGGTCTTTCAGCGTTTTCTCAAGATGTGCGCGGCGCGGTGTGGCCAGTTGCTCAATCTGTCGTCGTTGGCCGCCGATTGTGGCATCAGTCATGTCACGGCGCG
This sequence comes from Rhodocyclales bacterium, assembly GCA_016235765.1. Taxonomy (GTDB): domain Bacteria; phylum Pseudomonadota; class Gammaproteobacteria; order Burkholderiales; family Rhodocyclaceae; genus Fen-999. The sequence goes on from JACRIZ010000063.1 coordinate 21,057, forward strand.
CGAGTGGCTTACGGTGCTGGAAGCGAGCTATATCGTGCGCCTGTTGCCGCCGTACCACCGCAATTTCGGCAAGCGCCTGGTCAAGACGCCGAAACTGTATTTTTTCGATGTCGGCCTGGCCGCGTGGCTGCTGGGGATCCGGGATGCGCATGCCCTCGCCAGCCACGCCATGCGCGGAGCGCTGTTCGAAAATTTCGTGATCGGCGAGTTCGTCAAGCAGCGCTTCAACGCCGGCCAGCCGGCAGAGCTGTACTTTTGGCGCGACAACGTCGGCCACGAAGTCGACCTGTTGTTCGAATCGCAAGGAAAACTGCAAGCAGTCGAAATCAAGTCGGGCATGACGTTCTCCCCCGATTGGCTGGAGTCGGCGTGGCGCTGGCGGACCTACGCAGGTGACGCGGCGTTCGACCCCTGGATCGTCTACGGTGGCGACCTCTCGTTCGAACGCGAGGCATGCCGGGTGTTTTCGTGGCGAGCCCTTCGGGAGCGCCCGAGTGCGGCTTGGTCATAGAATTCGCAGCATCGCACGTTCATTGCAAGGGAAGGTGAAATGAGATTCGGATTCGTCGCTGTCTGCGTCCTTTTGCTCGCCGGTTGCGCTGCGCAGGAGCCGAAGCCGCTTCCGCCGCCGCCGCCGGTCAAGATCGGCCTGGCGTTGGGCGGCGGCGCGGCGCGCGGTTTCGCCCACATCGGCGTGATCAAGGCACTCGAAGCACAGGGCATCGTGCCCGACATCATCGTCGGCACCAGTGCCGGCGCGGTGGTCGGCTCGCTCTACGCCTCCGGACGCAGCGGCTTCGAGTTGCAGCAGACCGCGCTCGACATGACCGAGAAGCAGGTAGTCGGCTGGGCCTGGCCCAACCGCGGCTGGATGGACGGCGAGGTCCTGCAGAACTTCATCAACAAGGCGGTCGGCAACCGGCCGCTGGAAGCCTTGCCGCGCCGGATCGCCGTCGTCGCCGTCGACCTGAGGAGCGGTGAGCCCATGCTGTTTGGTTCGGGCAATACGGGCATGGCGGTGCGCGCTTCGGCGGCCGTGCCGGGCGTGTTCCAGCCGGTCGCCATCTCCGGTCGCGAGTACGTCGATGGCGGCGTGGTCAGTCCGGTGCCGGTACGCTACGCGCGCCAACTCGGCGCCACCTTCGTGATCGCCGTCGACATCTCGCAGCGGCCGCAGGACGGTACTACCGACACCACGCTGGACGTGCTGCTGCAGGCCGTCACCATCATGGGCAAGACCATCAGCCAGTACGAGACCGCCGAAGCCGACGTCGTGATCCGGCCCGTGACCGCCGGGCTGCCGTCCACCGACCTCAGCGGGCGGCACCGCGCCGTCCTCGAAGGCGAGAAGGCCGCCGCGCTGGCGATGGCGGAGTTGAAGGAAAAGCTGGAGCGCAAGCGCAACGGAACCAACGGCGCCAAGTAGCATCAGTCTGCCGTAGCGGTATGGAATGTGCCCCACGTGGGGTACGCAAACCGATCGCGCGGGAATCTATGCCGATCGTCATATGGACATCGCATACGCGAGTACTCTATAGTGCCCCGGGTTTGCATCCGGCAATTGTCGGGCGACAAGAACACAGGGGAGAAAACCGGTCCACCGGCTTGCAATGAGAAGACGCGAGAATCACCATCCCGCCGAGCCGAGCCGAGCCGAGCCGAGCCGAGCCGAGCCGAGCCGAGCCGAGCCGAGCCGAGCCGAGCCGAGCCGAGCCGAGCCGTAGACGGCGTGTCGCCCCACGAGGGCGGGTTCAACTCCACAAAATCAGAAGCAAGATCGCCTCGCCATCGGCGTGGCCGCGATCCACCTTGGCGTTGGCGTGATTTGTTTCACGTCAACTGGACGGGCAATAACGGTCAGTCATGGTGGGACGCCGAGTAACGCAGATTGGAGGAGCGCGGAGTGATAAATGACAAGGGAAACCGTGGTCCCCGAATATTCCCCGAATATTCCATGCAAAAAGTCAGCCGTGGCGGGACGCCACGTAATGGGGAGTGGAGGCGGGTGGCGTGAAGAATGACAATGGAAAACGTGGTCTGTCCCCGAATATTACAACGGCCAGACCTTCCTCAATTTCGAACCGGACGGTACCGTCACCAACGGCGCCGGACAAAAGATGAGCATCGGAACCGGTGGCGGCGGCACCGGTGGTGGGGGCGGCGCGCAAGGATCGGGCGGCGGGATATTCAACGTGCTCGTTCCGTTCTCGGCGCGGCAGTTCGACCTGCTCGAACAAAGCTACGCCGAACTCGTCGACTCCATCTACGACGGCCTGCTCCTGCAGACCCGGCTCAAGGGCTACATGGACAGCATCGATCTCGTCATCGACGAGACCGGCATCCGGCTCGACTTCAGCCGGATGGACCAGATGCTCGCCGACCGTCAGGCGACCGATGCCCAGGATGCCTTCGGCGATCTGGTGGATTTGACCCGCGCCAACGACGGCATGCTGCTTGCGCAGGGCTGGGCGACCGCGCTTCCCACGCTACGCAACTGGACCGAAGCGGTGGCGGCAGACCCGGAATGGATGGCGCTGCTGGTCGAGCTTCGGGTGGCCAATCCCGATGGCAACTGGACCGGCACCGAGCACGAAGATACCGCCTTCGGCGGGGCGAGCGGCGACAGCTTGTACGGCCTGGGTGGCAACGATGTGCTGGACGGCGGAGCGGGAGCGGACACTTTGTTGGGGCATGCGGGAGACGACATGCTCATCGGCGGGGCCGGCGTGGTGTGCTGGACGGAACCGCGAAAAGTCAGCCGTGGTGGGACGCCGGGTAACAATGCTTCGTGGGCGCGTTGCGCGTGAGGCGGGGCGGATTACTTCGCCGACGGAGCCAGCAAGGTCCTGAGCAGTTTCATCACCTGCTTACGCTGCCCAGCGTTCAGCCAATGAAAGCCGGTCAGCACCTGTGCTTCCTCATCGGATTCCGCAAAGAAGTAGGCCGTCGGAACGTCCAGGACGCGCGCCAGGTGCCGGACCATCAGCATGTCCGGCATGTGCTTGCCACGTTCGTACTGGTTGATTCTGGCGCTGGCGGAATACTCGTCGACGCCGGCTTCGATGCCCAGTTGCATCTGGCTGATGCCCAGCCGCAACCGCGCCTCTCTAAGGCGGCGGGCAAACAGGGAAGGTTCGGCTTGAGCACGACGAATCATGCTCAAAGTGTCTGAGTTACGGCTTAGCGCCGCACTAAGGAGTGCTTAGTATGTATTATGCGAAACAGTTGATGGCGGCTGGAGTAGACCAGGGTGCGACGAAAGTCAGCCGTGGTGGGACGCCGGGTAATACTGAACGGAGGAAGTCTGCATGACAAATTGCGTCGCCAGGTTCAATTGCGCAAGTCACCATCGCAACACCATCGGCCTCATCGGAATGGTGCTTCTGCTGTGGTGTGCCATGTACTCGTTGAACGCGAGTGCGGCGGATGCTGAGAAAAAGCTATTTCGAACCGGGCTCACCGCCAAACGCGGCATGCTGTCGGTGGCGCCAGATGGTAGCCGGCTGCTCTTTACGACCGAGAGCCTAGGCCACGGTCTTCGCTTACTTGATTTGCGCAGCGGTGCGATCCAGGTGATTCCTCCCGAACCGAACCGTATCTGGGAAATGCCCAACTGGTCCCATGACGGAAAACAGGTCGTTGCCGTATCAACGGCGGTGCGGGACAACCGCTACATTGTCGGTGACCAGCAATTGATTCTTCTCGATCCGGCGACATGGCGACATCGAGCGATTACGACAGGGGACGGAGTAAGGAACTTGCCATTCTTCTCTGCGAACGGCAAACGGGTCTACTACTTCAAAGGCGTCAAGCGCGAGCGCGGCAAGACGCCGGCAAGCCGGTTCGATCTATTTTCGGTTGACTTGGATACGGGACAGGAACGGCAACTGACAGACGAGAAGTTCTACCAAGCCGGTGGTGGTTGCGACGGAGGAGAATCGCTCGTCTTTAGCGCGATCCAGAGTCCTAAGTTCCCGCCGCAGGGCAAGCTGATAGGGTGGGTAAAACGAGGGCTATTTCGGCAAGAGGGCAACCGGCTGACTACGATTGCGGTAGATACACGTTCAGGCCTCTTTGAGTTTTCAGAACCGGCGCTGGATCAGCGAGGCAATTTGTATTTCATAGCTGCCACAGAGAGGCCTGATGGCGGAAATTTCCTTTGGTTTCTCGTTCGATCAGAGCCGGACGGAACGAATCCCAAGACGCTTGCGGAACTACCTATTTCGATGGGTTTTGGTATTGCCCGCAACACGGATGAAATTTGGGCCATGGACAGGCGTGGTGACGAACTTGTGTTCCGCAGCGTCACTGTAGCGATACCAAATAATTGACCAATATGGGAGGCGATTGTGGGAATCTCTTTGACATGGAATGGGACCAGTTTTGGCGTTGATGGAACGTACTACTGTGGGCCGGGATATGCCAATGGCAGATTTGGAGAAAGGGCAGATCCCAACGGAGTCACGAATGGCAGAATCGATATATTGTGCAGAGCGCACGACGTCGCCTACGATAACGCTGAGTCAGCCGCAGATCGTTTCAATGCAAACAAGGCGCTATTGGACGGCATCAACGATCTACGTACGAGCGGCACGCTAACCCAGGAAGAGCGAGAGCTATCTGCGGCGATCCTGGCTGCATTTCTCCTATACAAGAACTTTTACGACCTTACGGACGCAATGCTTGAAGCGTTCTATGATGCCTTTAGGTCCATCGTCGACGGATATCTTCATGTCGGCAAGTTGCTTCTCGATATCCTCATCCCCTCCGCTGAAGCCGCCCAGGACTCCGAGATCAACGACCCCTACCTCCAATCCCGCGGCTGGTCCACCAAAGACCCCCTCGTCCTCGACCTGGACAACGACGGCATCGAGACCGTCGGCATCGAAGCCGGCATCCTCTTCGACCACAACGCCGACGGCATCAAGACGGGGACGGGCTGGCTCAAAGGCGACGACGCCTTCCTGGTCCTCGACCGCAACGGCAACGGAGTTATCGACTCCGGCCGCGAACTCTTCGGCGTCGAGACCCTCGTCGGCACCGACAACCAGGACCATCCCATCTACGCCACCGACGGCTTCGATGCCCTGACCAGCGTCGACTCGAACGGCGACGGCCTCTTCAACGCAGCGGACACCCAATACACCAACGTCCGCCTCTGGCAAGACACCAACCAGGACGGCATCAGCCAGGCCAATGAACTCCAGAGCCTCGCCCAGGCCGGCATCACCGCCATCGACCTCACCACGAAGACGGCCAGCAAGACGCTCCCCGGCGGCAACACCCAGACCCTCACTGCCGGCGTCGCCGGCATCGAAGGCGACGCTGCCGCCCTGAACCTCGCCGACAACCCCTTCTACCGCGAATTCACCGACCACCTCGACACCACGGCGGTCGCCGACCTCCCCGACATGCAAGGCGCCGGCACCGTGCGCGACCTGCGGGAAGCCGCCACCCTCTCGACCACCCTGGCCGGCGAACTGCGCAGCCTGAGCACCCAAGGCTACGTCAACCGCGACACCTACCTCGGCCAGATCAAACAGCTCATCGACGCCTGGGCGGATACCTCGACGCTCGTCACTGCCGCCGACCGGCAAAACATGGGCTATCTGGAACTGCAGGCGCTGACCGCAAAGGCGACCAGTGTCGGCAAGCACGGCATCGCCCCGACGATCGCCAACATGGAAGTCATCGGCGGCTACGAGCTGATCGTCGTCTATCAACCGCAAGGGGTCGAACGAAGCCTGCTGGAACGAGAAGCCGGCGTGATCACAGTCGGCACCGCAGGCGGCGCCGCTACCGGCACGACCACCGCCGGCGATCTGCCGACCCTCACGGAGGAACAGAAAGCGGCGCAGGTGGCCAAGTGGCAGATTGGAAAAGTCAGCCGCGGTGGTACGCCTCTGAATGGCCGGTGGAGGCGGGCGGCGTGAGGGACCGAGCGCTAATTCCGCTTGCCTTTGCTGGCCGGAATCCCTTCCGACAGCACACGCAAAGCCGCATTGCGTCGCGTCGTCGGTGCGCGGGCGAAAGCCAGAATCCAAGCGGCAAGCCTGTCGTCGGTGGTGTAGAAGTAGGGAGCCGGAACGTCCAGCAACTCGGCCAATCGTTCTGCGAACGAGAACGGCGGCGCGTGCACGCCACTCTCGTAGCGGCTGATGCGGGCGCTGGCCGTGGTTTCGTCCAGGCCGGCAAGAACGCCGAGCCGATCCTGCGGAATGCCGGCAGCCAGGCGAGCTTCGCGCAGGCGCTGACCGAAAACAGACGACGGGGATTTGAGGGTGGCTCGCACCCTGCGATAGTCGTAGGATCGGCTTGTGCCGTCTCTACGAATGCCGTAGAGTCTAGGGTTATGCGGATTACATCATTTGGTAAGCAAAAGGTGCTGAAATGAACGTCTTGCTGGAAGCAGTGCAAGCGCGGGTAAAAGTCAGCCGTGGCGGTACGCGAGGTAATCGAGCGCGGAGGAAGGTGGCGTGAAAAATGACAATGGAAAACGTGGTATGTCCCTGAATATTCATTCGTTTCGATATGGAGGCTTGAATTGAGAACAGTAGTCATTCTGTTGGTCACCCTGACTGTGATGTTTGCTCAGGCGTGTTCCGCATCGGAAGATGGACAAGCGAACAACTGGATTGAGAAGCTTTTTCCATCGATGAGCAATTGCACACCGCGTAATGGCTTTTACTTCAACGCGGACACCAAACGCACAAATAGCGGCTTGCTGGAGGGAAAGGGGTATTCACCGTACAAGGTTGATGCGCATACGGCGAGGTACAAGATTCACGAGAAGTTCTTCGGACTTGATGCTATCGAGATTGCTATTCCGTCTAGTACGGATTCGGTCTATGCCGTTGTGGTGTCTGGCGATGTAAAGCAGCTCTCAAGGGCAATTTTTGACAACACAGGAAAGAAACTTCGGGTCGTGGGCAAGGGGTTCAAGGCCAAGAGCGGCGTGGCTTACCTCGCCGTCGAGCACGCCAACGAGGCGATGTTTGTTTGTTTCACATTTGAAGAGTAGAGGATTTGACAATGGCTACCTACAACCCTGGCCCTTCTTATACCCAGACCTCTGGATACGGCCCGCGCGACACTGGCATTCCCGGGGCATCGACAAATCACAATGGCATTGATTATGGCGCTCCCTCTGGAACGCCGATTCCTGCTGCGGCTGATGGTAAGGTCTTCTTTTCCGACTGGATGAATGGGTACGGTTGGACGGTCGTCATTGAGCACGAAATTGATGGGCAGAAGGTCTATTCGCTCTACGCTCACATGGAGGGGAAATCGTCCTTAAGCGCTGGTGATAGCGTCCAGGCCGGGGATACCGTCGGCGGCGTGGGGAATAGTGGCTTGCCTGGCATGAGGCCTCACCTTCACTTCGGAGTGATAACGAAGAGCCCGCTCATCAAGAAGAATCGAATTACTGTTAACCCATCCGATTTCAACTTTCCGGACAATAACAATCCGACTCCAGACAACTCCGAGCCGCCACCGGAAGTTAATCCGAGCGAAAACGACCTCTGGCACCGCGCCCGCGGCTGGTCCACCAAAGACCCCCTGGTCCTCGACCTCGACAACGACGGCATCGAGACGGTGGGGATTGACGGCGGCGTTCTGTTCGACCACAACGCCGACGGCATCAAGACCGGCACCGGCTGGCTCAAGTCCGACGACGCCTTCCTCGTCCTCGACCGCAACGGCAACGGAACGATAGACAGTGGCCGTGAACTCTTCGGCGTCGACACCGTCGTCTCCACCAACAGCGCCGGCACCGAGAGCTACGCCGCCGACGGCTTCGTCGCCCTGCGCAGCATCGACGCCAACGGCGATGGCCTCTTCAACGCAGCCGACGCCCAATACGCCAACGTCCGCCTCTGGCGGGATTTGAACCAGGACGGCATCAGCCAGGCCGATGAACTGCAGAGCCTTGCCCAAGCCGGCATCACCGGCATCGACCTCGCCACCCAGGCCGCCACCAAGCAACTGGCCGGCGGCAACACCCAAACCCTGACCGCCGGCGTCGCCGGCCTCGAAGGCGATGCCGCCGCCCTGAATCTGGCGGACAACCCCTTCTACCGCGAATTCACCGACACCCTCGACACCACCTGGGTGATGGACCTGCCCGACATGCAAGGCTCGGGACTGGTCAGAGACCTGCGCGAAGCCAGCACCCTGTCCACCGGCCTGCAAAGCCAGCTCCGGACGCTCGCCACCCAGGACTACGTGAACCGCGACACCTATCTCGGCCAGATCAAACAGCTCATCGACGCCTGGGGCGATACCTCGAGCCTCCAGGACGCCGAATCGCGGCAAGACCTCGGCTACCTCGAACTGCAACAAGTCACCGGCGCCAACGCCACCAGCGTCGGCCTGCACTACATCCAGCCCACCGGCAGCGGCATGGACATGACCAGCGGCTACGGCATCAACATCGTCTACCAGCCGGCGGGCGTGAACCGGACCCTGCTGGAGCAGGAGGCCGGCGTGGTCATGATCGGCACCGGCGGCGGATCGGGCACGGATGGCACGACGCTCGGCGACCCCCTGACCCTCACCCCGGAACAGCAAGCCGCCCAGATCGCCAAATGGCAACGGGCGAGTTACCTCATCGAAACCCTGGAGCGCTTCAACGGCCAGACCTTCATCAACATCGAACCGGATCGGGTCACCACCGGGGCGGGGCGGGACGTCAACGTCGGAACCAGTGGCGGCAGCACCAGCGGAGGGGGCGGCGCGCAAGGGGCGGGCGGCGGACTCTTCAACGTCTTCATTCCTCTTTCCCAACAGCAACTCGACCTGCTGGAACAGAGCTACACGGAACTCGTGGACTCCATCTACGACAGCCTGCTCCTGCAAACCCGGCTCAAGGGGTACATGGACAGCATCGACCTGGTGATCGACGAGACGGGGATCAAGCTCGACTTCGGCCGGATGGAACAGATGCTGGCGGATCGGCACGCGATCAACGCCAAGGACGGCCTGGGCGACCTGCTGGACCTCATGCGCACCAACGACCACATGCTGATGGGCCTGGGCTGGACGAACGGCGCCGCGACGCTGAGAAGCTGGGCCGAGTCCATGGCGGCCGACCCGAGCCAGAGCCAGGCAGTGGCCGACCTCGGCATCCGGATCGTCGGCGGCAGTGTCACCGGAACAACGAAGGACGAGGTCCTGGCCGCCGGAAGCGGGAACGACACCGTCTATGCCGGGGCGGGCAACGACGTTGTCCTGGGCGGGGCGGGGGACGACACCCTCTACGGAGAAAACGGCAACGACCTGATCAAAGGCGAGGCCGGCAACGACACCCTGAGCGGCGGCAGCGGCAGTGACACCTACCTCTTCAAGCGGGGCGACGGGCAGGACACGATCTACAACGACGACGCCGGGACGGGCAAGACGGATGTCCTGCAGTTTGCGGCGGACATCGCGGCGAGCGACGTTACCGCGACCCGGTCGGGAACCAACCTGGTGCTCGCCATCAACGGCACCATCGACAAGGTGACGGTGCAGAGCTACTTTTTTCAGGATGGTACCGGCGGCTATCAGATCGAGGAGATTCGCTTTACCGACGGTACGGTGTGGAACGTCGATGCCGTCAAGGCGCTGGTCATCGTCGCCACCGACCAGGCCGACACCCTGTATGGCTACGCAACGGATGACGTTCTGAACGGTGGCGCCGGTAACGACACCCTGTACGGCGGTGCCGGGAACGACGCTCTTCACGGAGATGCTGGCGACGAAACCCTGTTGGGCGAGACCGGCAATGACACCTTGGATGGGGGCGTCGGCAACGATTACCTCATGGGCGGACAGGGCAGCGACACCTACCTGTTCGGCCGGGGTGGCGGCCAGGACACGATCAGCAACCTCGATACGGGGGTCGGCAAGACGGACGTCCTACAGTTTGCTTCCGATATCAACGTAGGCGACATCAAGGCGACGCGGTCGGTCACCGATCTGGTGCTCGCCATCACCGGC
>JACRIZ010000061.1 GCA_016235765.1 Rhodocyclales bacterium
CCACATCCGCCGGTATCTGTTCTACTTTGATCTTTTCGCCAGCGACAACGCGATACTGCTTGCCACCGGTTTTTACGACCGCGTACATGATGGACTCCGTTTAACAACATTGAAGAACCGCGCATTGTACTGAGCCAAGCCTTTCAGGTCAAAGGCTATTTTTGCCGCATTGACGGCGGGCGCGGCGACGCCTAACATCGCGCCTTTTCGCGCGCCGGAGTCCGGCGCCTATCCTGGACGCCCCGTGGAACTGCCCAGCCTCTACTCCCTGATTGCCGACGACATGAAGGCGGTCGATGCCGTGATCCGGCAGCGCCTGCATTCCGAGGTCGTCCTGGTCCGGCAGGTTGCCGAATACATCGTCGGCGGCGGCGGCAAGCGCATGCGGCCGGCCCTGGTCCTGATGTCGGCCAAGGCCATGGGTTACGAAGGCAACAAGCACCACGAACTGGCGGCGGTGGTCGAGTTCATCCATACCGCGACCTTGCTGCACGACGATGTGGTCGACGAATCGGACTTGCGTCGCGGCCGGGATACCGCCAACGCCCTGTTCGGCAATGCGGCCAGCGTGCTGGTCGGCGACTTCCTCTATTCGCGGGCCTTCCAGATGATGGTCGGGGTCGGCAGCATGAAGATCCAGCAAGTCCTGGCCGATGCCACCAACGTCATCGCCGAGGGCGAAGTACTGCAGTTGATGAACTGCCACAACGCCGACATCGACGTCGAAGAATACCTGCAGGTGATCCGCTACAAGACCGCCAAGCTGTTCCAGGCGGCTGCCCGCCTGGGCGCCATCCTGGGCGGCGCGACCCCGGAAGTCGAAGAGGGTCTGGCGCGTTATGGCATGCACCTGGGCACCGCCTTCCAGTTGGTCGATGATGTGCTCGACTACTCCGGCGAGGAGGCGGAAACCGGCAAGCATATCGGCGACGATCTGGCCGAAGGCAAGCCGACGTTGCCGCTGATCCACGTCCTCAAGCACGGCACGCCGGCGCAGGCCGCTTGCGTACGCAAGGCGATCGAGGAGGGCGGGCGCGACATGTTCCCGGAAGTCCTTGCCGCAGTCAAAGCCAGCGGCGCGCTGGAAGCGGCGCGTACCCATGCGCAGGCGGAAGCGCAAATCGCCGTCGATTCGATAGCGCAACTTCCGGCTTCAATTTACAAGAATGCTCTGATAGAATTGCCGGCCTTTTCCGTCGTTCGTCGCTTCTGACGGCGGCAAAGTCGGGGTGTAGCTCAGCCTGGTAGAGTACTGCGTTCGGGACGCAGGAGTCGGAGGTTCGAATCCTCTCACCCCGACCAATCAACTTGTTAGCCAAGTTGTCTTGGTCAAGACCTAAGCCGATTGTCGCCGCAGCATCGGGCTCGTCTGGCCGCTTTCGGCGGCGATCACGCGATTGCGGCCATTGCGCTTGGCGCCATAGAGCGCCTTGTCCGCGCGCCGCAGCAGATCGTCCCCGCTCTCGCCTTGCATGTAGTCCGCGATGCCGATGCTGACCGTCACGCGCGGTACCGGCGAGAACGGCGTGGACGCCACCGATTCGCGGATCTGCTCGGCCAGCATGCGTGCATTGTCCAGGGTGGCGCCGTCGGCCAGCACCACGAACTCCTCGCCCCCCCAGCGCGCCGCGACGTCATAGGGACGCAGCCGCTCGCTGAGAACTTCACCGAACCGCCGGAGCACGTCGTCGCCCGTTGCGTGGCCGTAGTAGTCATTGACGTTCTTGAAGTGATCGATGTCGAGCATCAGCAGCGAAAAGACGTCGCCATGTCGCGTGGCGCGGGCAATCGCCGCCTCCAGGCGCTGGTCGAAATTGCGCCGGTTGCACAGCCCGGTCAACTGGTCACGGGCAGCGAGCATCTCGGCGGCCGCCAGGGTGGCCCGCAACGCCACGTTGGTTTCCTCCAGGTCGCCACGCACCTTCTGCAACTGGCCGGTCAGGGCCAGTCGGCGCTGGATACCCGTCGTTATCGCGGCGGTCACGATCAGGGCCGCCAGGGACGCGATGGCGAGCACGAATTGCTCCTGGCGCCATTTGAGCAGCCAGGCATCGACGCTTTGGCCATAGCTGACGTAGAACGGGTAGCGCGACAACTTGCGGGTGGCGACCAGGCGCACAACGTCGCCGGCCGGCGCGGTGACATAGCGAACCGACTCGTCCAGACTTTCGGCGGATGCGTTGCCGATGCCGGGGCCATCTTCGGTTCTTGCGGCCTCCGGGCGGACCATGGGCGGGAAACTTGCCAGCAGCCGGTTGGCGGGATCGTGCAGGGAAACCATATCGCCGCCGGCTATCGGATACTGCTGGAAGATCCGTCCCAACGCCTCGTCGATGGCGACGTTCGCCAGCAGCATCCCCGAGGTCAGGCCGCTCGAACCGCTGATCCGGTGCGTCATCCTGACCAGCCAGATGCCGGACGCCGGATCGCGGAATGGCGCCGATATCGCCGGAGTGTCGCGATCATCCTGCGACAGGGGCGGGATGTCCTTCGGGCGGATCGTCGAGGATGCGCCGTCGGCATGGTATGGCGATGCGGCCAATGTATGCCCGGCCGCATCGGTGATGACGAGGGAGACCACGCTCGGGTTACGCCCGCGGGCGCGGATCAGCATGGTCTGGAGGACGAGGCGTCGTTCCTGGGCGCCCTGCTGCGCCGGTTCCAGATCGTCCGTGCCCAGCCCGTCGCCGATGGTTTGCAGCGCCTTGGCGACGCTGTCGAAGCTCAGCGCAGTCCGATCCGCCGCCAGTTGGGCCATGGCAAGGACGTGCTCGCGCAACTGCTGCTCGATGGTCGCCTTGCCATGCATCCAGCCGAAGAAAAGGATGGCGATGAATGCCATCGCAGTGACCCAGGTGGCAACGACGCTGCGCGACAGGTACGCGAACCTGCCCGCCGCAACGCGGCGCAGGGAATCGAATTGACGATCTGGAGCGACCACTTTCGTATCCGCTGTTGGAGTGGCGAACGGGACCACGCATCCTGCTCGTGCGGCGGACAGAATGCAATCGGACGAAAGTAATAAGGCCGGAAAGGTCCTGTCAGTGGGGTTCTGCGAGCGGTGCAACTACAGGTTGCGCGCGGCCCACTGTTGCCAGCGCCAGGTGTCCGCACACATCGCGTCGATGCCGCGGTCGGCTCGCCAGCCGAGCAGGCGTTTTGCGAGTGCCGGATCGGCGTAGCACTGCGCGATGTCCCCCGGCCGGCGCGGCGCAACCCGGTAGGGCACGGGGCGACCGCTGGCCTCCTCGAACGCCCGCACCATTTCGAGGACCGAATAACCGCGCCCCGTGCCGAGGTTGACCGTCAGCAGGCCGCATGTCTTCGCGAGCGCGCCGAGCGCGGCCAGATGGCCGAGCGCCAGGTCGACGACGTGGATGTAGTCGCGCACGCCCGTACCATCGGGCGTCGGGTAGTCGTTGCCGAACACCGACAACTGCTGCAGCTTGCCGACGGCGACCTGGGAAACAAACGGCATCAGGTTGTTGGGGATGCCGTTCGGGTCCTCGCCGAGCGTGCCCGACGCGTGGGCACCGACGGGGTTGAAATAGCGCAGCAGGGCGATGTTCCAGTTGCCGTCGGCCTTGGCGACGTCGCGCAGGACGTCCTCGATCATCAGCTTCGAGCGGCCGTACGGGTTGGTCGCGGAGAGCGGAAAGTCTTCGCGGATCGGCACGCTGGCCGGATCGCCATAGACCGTCGCCGACGACGAGAAGACCACCGTCTTGACGCCCGTGTCGCGCATCGCCTCGAACAGCGTCACACTGCCGGTGACGTTGTTGTCGTAGTACTCGATCGGTTTGGCCACCGACTCGCCGACCGCCTTCAAGCCGGCGAAGTGGATCACTGCGTCGCAGCCGGGCAGCGCGCCGAGCAGCGTGTCGCGGTCGCGGATATCGCCCGGCACGAAAACCGGCCGCCGCCCGGCGATGGCCTCGATGCGGTCGATGACCGATGCCTTGCTGTTGCTCAGGTTGTCGACGACGGTGACGTCGAAGCCCGCCGCCAGCAGCTCGACGACCGTATGCGAGCCGATGTAGCCGGCGCCGCCGGTGACCAGTACTCTCACGGGAAGACCTCCGCATTGCGAAAAGCGACACCCTGGCCGTCCTTGGCGGAAACCAGCGGCCTCACGCCCGCCAGCGGCCAGTCGATCGCCAGGTCCGGATCGTTCCAGGCGATGCAGCGTTCGAATTCCGGCGCCCAGTAGTCCGTCGTCTTGTACAGGAAATCGGCGCTCTCCGAGAGCACGACGAAGCCGTGGGCGAAGCCGGCTGGAATCCAGAGCTGGAGCTTGTTCTCGCCGGTCAATACATGACCGTACCATTTGCCGAAGGTCGGCGACGACTTGCGGATGTCGACCGCTACGTCGAATACCTCGCCCGCCGTCACGCGGACCAGCTTGCCCTGCGGCTGGCGGATCTGGTAGTGCAGGCCGCGCAGCACGCCCCTGGCGGAGCGGGAATGGTTGTCCTGCACGAAGTCCGGCCGGATTCCGGTGGCGGCTTCGAAATTGCGGGCATTGAAACTCTCGAAGAAGAAGCCGCGCGCATCGCCGAATATCTTCGGTTCCAGGACGAATACACCATCCAGCGGCGTGGCGATCGTCTGCATCAGAACACCCGGTCGCGCAGCAGGCCGAGCAGGTACTGGCCGTAGGCGTTCTTCGCCAACGGTGCGGCCAGCGACTCGAGCGCCGCTCCGTCGATCCAGCCCATGCGCCAGGCGATTTCCTCGGGACAGGCGACCTTCAGGCCCTGCCGCTTCTCGATGGTCGCGATGAACAGCGATGCATCGATCAGCGATTCGTGCGTGCCGGTGTCCAGCCACGCATGGCCGCGGCCCATCACCAGCACGTCGAGTGCCTGACGCTCGAGGTAGCTGCGATTCACGTCGGTGATCTCCAGCTCGCCGCGCGCGGAAGGCTTCAGCGCGGCGGCGATGTCGAGCACCTGGTTGTCGTAGAAGTAGAGGCCGGTCACCGCATAGCGGGACTTCGGCTGCTTCGGCTTTTCCTCCAGGCTGACGGCACGCCCCGCGCGGTCGAATTCGACCACGCCGTAGCGCTCCGGATCCTGCACCGGGTAGGCGAACACCGTCGCGCCATCGCGCTTTGACGACGCCTTCGCCAGTTGGGTGCCGAACTCGTGACCGTAGAAGATGTTGTCGCCGAGCACCAGCGCCGCATTGTCGGCGCCGATGAAATTCCTGCCGATGATGAAGGCTTGCGCCAGACCGTCGGGCGAGGGCTGCACCGCGTACGACAGGTTCACGCCCCAGCGTGCGCCGTCGCCCAGCAACTGCTCGAAGCGCGGCGTGTCCTGGGGCGTCGAGATGATCAGGATGTCGCGTATCCCCGCCAGCATCAGGGTCGTCAGCGGATAGTAGATCATCGGCTTGTCGTAGATCGGCAGGAGCTGTTTCGAGACCGATATGGTCACCGGGTACAGCCGCGTGCCGGAGCCGCCGGCGAGGATGATGCCCTTGCGTGTCGTCATGGCGCCTTGACGACCAATTGGTCGAGCACGTGGTCGAGTCCGGACTGCCAGTGCGGCAGCGTCAGACCGAAGGTGGTGCGGAAGCGCGTCGTGTCGAGGCGCGAATTGGCGGGCCGCTTGGCCGGCAATGGATACTCGCCGGTCGTGATGGCCCGCACCGCCTGCGGCAGCAGCTTCAAAGTCAGCCGCCGCGACACGCCTCCCTGCAGGATCGCCTGCGCGAAACCGTGCCAGGACGTTTCACCGGCGGCGGCCAGATGATAGATGCCCGCGGGCGTATCGGCCGGGTTGCGCCAGCGCAGTTGCGCCAGCACCTGCGCGGTGGCATCGGCAAGCAGTGCTGCCGACGTCGGGGCTCCGAACTGGTCGGCGACGACATTCAGCTTGTCCCGCTCCGCGCCCAGGCGCAGCACCGTCTTCACGAAGTTGGCGCCGTGGGCACCGAATACCCAACTGGTCCGGAAGATGAAATGTTCAGCGCCGCTCTGTGCCAGCGCCTCGTCCCCATCGCGCTTCGTGATGCCATAGATGCCGAGCGGATTGGCGTCATCCGTCTCCAGGTAGGGGGTGGTCTTGGTGCCGTCGTAGACGTAGTCGGTCGAGTAGTGGATCACCCGTGCACCGATCTTCTTCGCTTCCGCACCGATGATGCCGGGCGCCAGCGCATTGATCGCGCGCGCCAGTTGCGGGCTGGCCTCGGCGGTATCGACGGCGGTGTAGGCGGCGGCGTTGATGATCACTTGCGGCGCAACCGCGTTGATGACGCCGCGGATCGAATCGGGCACCGTCAGGTCGCAGGCCGGAAAGTCGAAGGCGGCCACCTCGCCGAGCGGTGCCAATGCGCGCCGCAATTCGAAACCCACCTGGCCGTTGCGGCCCAGCAGCAGAAACTTCATTCACGGCCCCCGTAGTTCTTCTGCACCCACTCGCGGTAGGCGCCGCTTTGCACGTGCGCCACCCAGTCCTGATGTTCGAGATACCAATGCACCGTCTTGCGGATGCCGGTCTCGAAGGTCTCGGCCGGCCGCCAAGCCAACTCGCGCTCGATCTTGCGCGCGTCGATCGCATAGCGGCGGTCATGCCCCGGCCGGTCGGCGACGAACGTGATCAGGCGCTCGTACCGGCCGCCCGAGTCCGGCTTCATTTCGTCGAGCAGCGTGCATATCGTCTTCACGATGGTCAGGTTCGGCATCTCGTTCCAGCCGCCGATGTTGTAGGTCTCGCCGCGCCGGCCACCGGCAAGCACGGCGCGGATCGCCGCGCAGTGGTCGCCTACGTAGAGCCAGTCGCGCACGTTCATGCCGTCGCCGTAGATGGGCAGCGGCTTGCCGGCCAGCGCATTGGCGATCACCAGCGGAATCAGCTTTTCGGGAAACTGGTAGGGACCGTAGTTGTTCGAGCAATTCGTGGTCAGCACCGGCAGCCCGTAGGTGTGGTGCCAGGCGCGCACCAGGTGGTCGGCTGCGGCCTTCGATGCCGAGTAGGGGCTGTTCGGTTGGTAGGGGTTCGTTTCCGCAAAGGGCGGATCGCCCGGGCCGAGCGATCCGTATACCTCGTCGGTGGAAACATGCAGGAAGCGGAAAGCGTCCCGGTCGGTGCCGGCCAGGCCGTTCCAGTAGGCGCGCGCTGCCTCCAGGAGCGTGAAGGTGCCTTCGACGTTGGTGCGCATGAACTCGTCCGGCCCGTGGATCGATCGGTCGACGTGCGATTCCGCAGCGAAATGGACAATTGCCCGCGGCCGGTGCCGGGCCAGCAGCGCATCGACCAGCGGGCGCGCGCAGATGTCGTCGCGCACGAAAACGTGGCGCCCGTCGCCGTCGAGCGCCTGCAGGTTCTCGAGATTCCCTGCGTAGGTCAGCTTGTCCAGATTGACCACCGGCTCTCCGGTCGCGGCGAGCCAGTCGAGAACGAAGTTGGCGCCGATGAAGCCCGCGCCGCCGGTAACGAGAATCATCAGGTGGTTCGTTGTTTGTCGGGCATGAAGCGCGAATGATACCCCGGCAAGCGAGGCTTCCTTCGGCCGATAGCGATGATGGACACATGCCGGAAAAACCGAGGGGCTCCGATCGGAGCCCCTCGGGCGCGGCTGATTCGAGCCGCTCGACGACGTCTGGGATCAGCCCTTGAAGCTGCGTCGCCGTACTGCTGCGCCGACTACTGGGAAGCCGGCCAAGATTCCTTCCGCACGATCCGCCCCTGCATCGAATCGTCTGGAGCACATATTCCAGCGTTGCGGTCAAGCATGCAATAGACCGTTCGGGCTAAGCAATAAGTTATAGGCGAAAAGGCGGCGAGTCCGCGTTAATTGCCTGTTTCAGATCGGGAATGTCCCTGCCACGGCGGCGGGGGGGCTTCGGTCCCCGGTCGGTCCGTCAGACTGTCGCCGGCGCGATGAAGGGCAGCAGGCGCTGATTGGCTTCGCGCAGGCGGCGCGTCAGTTCGGTCAGCAGCACCAGGAGGAATCGGGCGCCCAGAGCCGGATTGCGGCCAAGCAGGACATTGAGCGGACCGCGCCGCAGCACGGCGAAGTCGGTTGGTTCGCGTGAAACGCAACTGGCATTCCGTTTTTGGCCGTCGACCAGCGACATCTCGCCGAGGATGGCCCCCGGCCCGACGGTGGCCATGAGCTTGGTTCCCTGGCCGGGCATGGCCTTATACACGTCGACGCTGCCGGTGAGGATCAACAGCAGGTAGTCGCCTTCCTTGCCTTCCTCGAGCAGCGTGACGCCGCTCGGGGCACCGAAGCACTCCATGTAGGCCGAAAGCTGTTCAACCTCGGCCAGATCGAACTCGCCGAACAGCGGGATGTGCTCCATGATCTCGAAGATCTCGTCGATGAAGCCCGTCGCGGCGCCCAGGTTTTCCAGTTCGGGGAAGAGATTGTCGTTGGCAGTTTCCATAAGCATCCGGGTAAGACGTCGATTCGGCGCGACCGAGATCGCAGACAAAATGATCCCCGCAAGGACAAAATATGCGGACCCGCCAAATTCCGGATTACTCTATCATTATTTCTGTGGACTTTCCCCTCCTGACTGCGGACCACTCGTTCTGATGGCACAATCGTCGTACCGAATTACCCCTTCGAGTCAAAACGGGAGCCACTCCGTGCCGGCGGCAAGCGACCTTTCTTCAGCCGATCGCGAACGATTCCTTCGTATCGTCCAGGAATCGCTGGGCATCGATCGCCATTTTCAGCTCTTCCTGTGGCTGCAGGGCGAGATCCAGCGCTTCCTGCCGCATGAGGTCTTCGTTGCCATGGTCGGCAATTTCGAGACCCGCGACATTGCGATCGACATGGTGTCGGCGCTGCCCAAGGTCCGGACCCGCAATTGCATTCATTGCGGATTCCGCTCGGTGGCGCTGGAGTTGTACGACCTTTGGAAGCAAAACGGCTACCAACTGCTGTCGCTGTCGGGCGGGCCGGGGCTGTCGCTGACACAAGCCAAGTGCGAATGCCCGGTGGCGCCGATGTTTACGACGCAGGGCACGATTCTGGCCCATGGCTTGCGCGACGGGCGCACGGGTACCGATGCGCTCTACCTGTTGATGCATCCGCAGCCGGTGCTCGGCGAGCGCGAGCAGCACATGTTCGCGATGCTGCTGCCGCAGATCGACTTCGCCTGTCGCCGCGTCGTGTCCCTCGACGACGACAGCACCGCGTGTGCGCCGCACACCGGCCCGAATTTCGAGCTGTCTGCCCGCGAGCACGAGATCCTCGACTGGGTGCGCATGGGCAAGACCAACGACGAGATCGGCCGGATCCTCAACATCAGCGCCTTTACCGTCAAGAATCACCTGCAAAGGATATATCGCAAGATGGACGTGCTGAATCGGGCGCAGGCCATCGGCAAGCTCGAGGATGCCGGACGGCGCCGTCCGTCCGCCGGTCGCTGACTACCTGGCGGCCAGGCCGCCGGCGCGCGCGGCGAGGATTCCCAGCCATTCATGCAAGGCCACCTGGCTGCTTCTCAGGGCGCCGCCGTTCGGCAGCCACCGCAGGACGCCGCCCTGGAATGCCGGGGCAAGCCGGGTCGGTGCCGGCAGGACGGTCAGGCCGTGCCTTTCGAACGCAGCTTGCGCACGGCGCATGTGCCAGGCGTGAGTCACGAGTGCGATATGGGTGATCCCGGCCTGTTTCAGGAGCGGCGCCATGTGGGCGGCATTCTCGTTGGTGTCTCGCGATGCGATCTCGACCCAGCGTGCGGCCACCCGGAAGTCGGTTTCCAGGACCTCGCGCATCGTTTCGGCCTCGGGTGTGCCGCCGAGGGGCGCGCCGCCGGCAATGCCGACCGGCAGGCCGGTCTGCCGGGCCAGCCGGGCGCCATAGCGCAACCGTTCCAGTCCCACTTCGTTCACGGTGTCGCCGCCGTACTCAGGGGCGGTGCGATAGGTGCCGCCACCGAGGACGATGATCGCCTGGGCCTCGGCCAGTTGTTCCGGGGCGGGCGGGTCCCCGACCTCGAGGCTGCGCAGCAGTTCGTTGGCGACCCCGCTCATGGAGAGCAGCAACAACGCGCCCAGTGCCACGGCAATCAAGGATTGCCCGAGCCGCGGCCGGCGGCGACTGAGCCACAGGCCGGCGGCGGCCAGGAGAAAGAGGCTGGCAGGCGGCAGGACGAGCGTGGCGGCGATATTCTTCAGTAGAAACATGGGGGCAAAGGCATCCTGCTTGCCATTTTGGCCGATTGGCGGATCGCTATTATCGAAGTAATTTGCCTTCCGCGCGTCCGTTGGCCGCGTTCGGGAAGGGATGGCGAGGATAGGGAGCGGATGGAATCTGGCATAGGCTGGCGCGAACTGGTGATGCTGGCTGCGGCGCTGGCCGGCGTTTACCTGGTCGTCGCACTGCTGGCGCTGGCGCGCCTGGGGCGCCGGCCTGCCCGGCAGGCGAACGTCGAGCCCAGTACGCCCGACGACCTCGGCCCGCCTTTCAAGGCGCCGCCTCCCGGCCAGGTCTGGGATCATCCCTTCCTGACGCCAGTCCGCCTGCCGGATGAGGCAGCGCCCGTGCCGACGGAGGTCGATCTGGTGATGGACGGGATTTCGGCGGCGGCGTCGGGCGTGCCGGCGACGTCGCCATTCGCAGCGACGCTGGCGGCGACGGAAATGGAGGCGGAACTACGCCAGTTGCGTGCCGAGATCGAGCAATTGCGCCAGGAATTGGCGGAGGTCAAGCTGGCGCGGCGGATATCGCCGCTCTATGCCGACGCGGCGGCCCTGGCGCATCGCGGCTTCGATGCGCGCGGCGTCGCCGAGGAATGCGGCATTTCGGTCGCCGAGGCCGAACTGGTGCTGGCCATGAGCAAGGACGAAAAGAACTTTGACAGCGAGGTGGGAGATGGCGCACAGGGACGACAGCACGACGTCGCAGGCTGAGCCGCGGGACGACGACCAAGTCCTGCGGAAGCGGTTGCTCAAGCGGGTGGCCGCCGCCGCCGTAGTGGTCGTATTGCTGCTGGGCGGACTGGTCCTGTTCGAGTCGATGGTGGTGCGCAAGGAAAAGGCGCCGCCGGAACTCGCGCGCGTCGAGCCGGAAACGAAGCCCATCGAGAAGCAGGTCGAAGAGAGACCGGAGCCGGTGGCGGGCGCGGAGGAAAAGGCAGCGGACCCGGCCGCGCAGGCGCCGGCCGAGGCGGTCGAGGCGGCCAAGGAGCCCGAAGCCGAGCCCGAGCACACCGAGGCGCCTAAATCCGAGGTGCCGCCCGCCAAGGCGCCCAAGGCCGCTGCGCGGCCCGAGCGGCCGCTGACCGTACCGGCCAGGGCGCACCAAGCGATTGCCCGTCCGGGCGAAACGACCGCCCCGACGCCGAAGCCGGAGTCGGCGAAGGAAGCCGCCGCAGCGCCCGCGGCGCGGATCGCGGCCCAGCCGTCGCCCGCTTCGCGGCCGATCGCCGCCGCCGTATCGGTCCGCCAGTTCCTCGTCCAGGTCGGTGTTTTCGGCAACACGGCGAACGCCGAGGAATTACGCGCGAAAATAGAGGCCGCGGGAATTCCGGCCCGCATCGAGGCGCGTGTGCAAGTCGGGCCATTCGCGAACCGTCAGGAGGCCGAACAGGCGCGCGAGAAGCTCAAGTCGCTCGGCATCGATCCCGGCCTGATTGTGGCCGCCCGTAAGTGAAAAGGACCCTGTGATGAAGATAGACAGTCTACGATTCGGCAGCCTGGAAGTCGCTCCCGACCAGGTCATCGAATTCCCGGAGGGCCTCGCCGGCTTCGAGACCCTGCATCGCTATTCGCTGTTCCAACCCGAGGGCGCGGGTGATGTGCCCAATTTCTTCATCCTTCAGTCGCTGGAGGATCCGGCCGTGGCCTTCCATATCGCCGATCCGGCACGTTTCGGCTACGACTACCAGATCGCGCTTTCCGACGAACAGACCGCCGCGATCGGTCTCGCCGATCCGGCCGACGCGGTCGTCGCCGTCATGCTGATCAAGGACATCACTGCCGGCCTGCCGATGAGCGCCGGCCTCTATGCGCCCTTGATCATCAACAGCCGGACGCGGCGCGGCCTGCAGGTGCAGATTCCGCGGCCGTACCCGATGCCGCGTCGGCAAATCGTGTCGACCGCCATGGCGCCTGCCGCCATCGGCCCCTATTCGCAGGCGGTGCGCGCCGGCGACACCGTGTATCTCTCCGGGCAGATCGGCCTCGACCCGGCGACGATGCAGATGGTCGAGGGCATCGATGCCCAGATCGTGCGCGTGTTCGAGAACCTCAAGGCGGTGGCAGCCGCCGCCGGCGCGACGCTCAACGACGCGGTGAAACTGAATATCTACCTGACGGACCTCGCGAACTTTGCCAAGGTCAACGACGTGATGGCGCAATTCGTTGCCGAGCCCTATCCCGCCCGCGCCGCGATCGGCGTCAAGGAGTTGCCGCGCGGCGCGCTGGTCGAGGCGGACGCGATCCTCGTTGTCGGCTGAACCTGCGGGCATGGCCGGTGTTTCCGCCGCCGTGGCGGAGAAGCTGGTGCGCCTCGGCATCTATGGCGACGCCGACCTGCTGCTGCACCTGCCGTTGCGCTACGAGGACGAGACGCGCGTCACCGCGATCCGCGATGCGCGACCCGGCATCCCGGCCCAGTTCGAGGTCGAGGTGGTGTCCAGCGAGGTCGCCTACCGGCCGCGCCGGCAACTGGTGGCGCGCGTACGCGACGCGACCGGCGATTTGACACTGCGCTTCCTCAACTTCTATCCAAGCCAACAGAAGGCGCTGGCACCGGGGGCGCGCCTGCGGGTGTTCGGCGAAACGCGCGGCGGGTTCTTCGGCGAGGAGATCATCCATCCGCGCTTCCGCGTCCTGCATGGCGACGAGCCGCTGCCCGACCGCCTGACGCCGATCTACCCGACCACGGCCGGTCTGGGCCAGTCGGTGCTGCGCAAGCTGGTCCAGCGGGCGCTGGACAAGGCGGACCTGACAGATACGTTGCCGGATGCGCTCAGGCGGCGGTCGGCGACGGCTGACTTCGGCGACAGCCTGCGCTTCCTGCACCAGCCGCCGCCGGATGTGTCGCTGGCCGATATCGAAGCCCGCAACCATCCCGCATGGCGGCGCATCGCCTTCGACGAGCTGCTGGCGCAACAACTCTCGCTGCGCCGAGCCTACACCGCAAGACGCGCACGCGGCGCGCCGGTGCTCGAGGGCACCGGGGCACTCACCTGGCGCCTGCTCGACACGCTACCGTTCAAGCTGACCGGTGCGCAGCAGCGTGTCTGGCGCGAGATCGCCGCCGATCTCGCGCAACCGCATCCCATGGCGCGCCTGCTGCAGGGCGACGTCGGCAGCGGCAAGACCGTGGTCGCGGCCCTGGCGATGCTGCGGGCGGTGGAAGCCGGCCATCAGGCGGCGCTGATGGCGCCGACCGAGATCCTGGCCGAGCAGCACTACCGCAAGCTCGCCGCCTGGCTGGAACCGCTGGGCATCGAAGTCGCGTGGTTTGCGGCCAGCGTGAAGAAGAAGGCGCGCGATGCCTGGCGCGAGAAAGTCAGCCGTGGCGAGACGCCGATTGCAGTCGGTACGCACGCCCTGATCGAGGCCGGCGTCGAATTCGACAAGCTGGGCCTCGCCATCGTCGACGAACAGCATCGCTTCGGCGTACAGCAGCGCCTGGCGCTGAAGAAGAAGGGCCAGTCGGCCCATCAATTGACCATGTCGGCGACGCCGATCCCGCGCACGCTGGCCATGAGCTACTACGCCGATCTCGACGTCTCGGTGCTCGACGAGCTGCCGCCCGGCCGCACGCCGGTGGTGACCAAGCTGGTGGACGAGGGACGTCGCGAGCAGGTGATAGGCCGGGTACACGACGCCTGCCGCGCGGGACGGCAGGCCTACTGGGTGTGCCCGCTGATCGAAGAGTCGGAAGCGCTGCAATTGAAGACGGCGCAGGAAACCTACGAACGCCTCACCGCCGAGCTGCCCGATCTGGAGGTCGGCCTGGTGCATGGCCGGCTCAAGGCAGACGAGAAGGCGGCCGTGATGGCGGCGTTCGCGAAGAACCAAATCCAGTTGCTGGTGGCGACCACCGTGATCGAAGTCGGCGTCGACGTGCCCAACGCCAGCCTGATGGTGATCGAGCATGCCGAGCGCTTCGGCCTCTCGCAACTGCACCAGTTGCGCGGCCGGGTCGGGCGCGGCATCGCCGATTCGGCGTGTATCCTGCTCTACGCGCAACCGCTGGGCGAGACCGCGCGGGCGCGGCTGAAAATCATCTTCGAGAACAGCGACGGTTTCGAGATCGCCCGCCTCGACCTGCACCTGCGCGGGCCGGGCGAATTCATCGGCAAGCGGCAAAGCGGCGCGCCGCTGCTGCGCTTCGCAGACCTGGAGGATACGCAGATGGTGGAAGAAGCGCGCGCCGCAGCCGAGTTGCTGCTGCGCGATTATCCGCAGTCGGCCGAGGCGCACCTAGCGCGCTGGCTGGCGGGCAAAGAGGAGCTGTTGAAGGCATGAGCGAACAGATACTGGCGACCGGCGTCAAGAAGCGCGAGGTCTGGGCGTGGGCGATGTACGACTTCGCCAATTCGGGCTATACGACGGTGGTCATCACGGCGGTCTTCAACGCCTATTTCGTCGGCGTCGTCGCCGGCAATGCACCCTGGGCCACTTTCGCCTGGACCCTGGCGCTGTCGGCCTCCTATCTGCTGATCATGCTCACTGCGCCGCTGATCGGCGCCCATGCCGATGCGCGCGCGGCCAAGAAGCGCTGGCTGGCGGCGACCACGGTCGGCTGCGTGCTCGGTACCGCGGGTCTCGCGCTGGCCGGTCCGGGCGGGCTGCTCGTGGCGGTGGCCTTCCTGGTGCTGTCCAATTACTGCTTCGGCAGCGGCGAGAACCTGATCGCCGCCTTCCTGCCCGAACTCGCCGAAGGCGACAGCCTGGGCAAGGTCTCGGGCTGGGGCTGGAGCCTCGGCTACCTCGGCGGCCTGTTCAGCCTCGGCGCCTGCCTGGCCTATGTCACCTGGGCGCAGGGCCAAGGACAGGGAGCGGCCGAGTTCGTGCCCGTCACCATGCTGATCACGGCCGTGCTGTTCGCGCTGGCCAGCCTGCCGACCTTCCTGCTCCTGCGCGAGCGGGCCGATCCACGTCTTGCGCTGCCGGTCGATCGAATTCCGGGTTTCGGCGCCGCGCTGGAGCGGCTGCGCGAAACCTGGCACCACGCCGGGCTGTTTCCGGACATGCGCCGCTTCATGCTCTGCATCGTCTTCTACCAGGCGGGCATCCAGGCGGTGATCGCCCTGGCCGCCATCTACGCCGAGCAGGCGATGGGTTTCCAGACCGCCGACACCATCAAGCTCGTCTTCCTGGTCAACGTCACCGCCGCCATCGGCGCCTTCGCCTTCGGCCACCTCGAGGACCGCATCGGCCACGTGCGCGCCATCCGGCTCACCCTGGTCGGCTGGATCGTCATGGTGCTGCTGGCCTGGCAGGCGGAAGGCGCGGCGATGTTCTGGCTTGCTGCCAATATCGCCGGCTTCTGCCTGGGCGCCAGCCAGTCGGCGGCGCGGGCGCTGGTCGGTGCACTGGCGCCGCCGGCCCGCCACGCCGAGTTCTTCGGCCTCTGGGGCCTGGCGGTCAAGTTTTCTTCCGTGCTGGGTCCGCTGACCTATGGCATCGTGACCTGGATCACCGGCGGCGACCATCGCCTCGCCATCCTCGTCACCGGCGCCTACTTCGTGGTCGGCCTGCTGGTCCTGCGGGGCGTCGATGCCGAACGCGGCCGGCGCGCGGCATTGGCTAATGGCTGAGCCGGGGAAGATGGCCGACGCGGCGAAAAGAAAGGGCTCCGAGGAGCCCCGTCTTTCGGTTCTGCATCGGCGAGGATAGCCGCTACGGGCAGCGTGGCGTCACACGTTTTGACGACGCCGACACCCAACCACTGTGCTTCGACCCGGTACCGCTGGATCATGCGCCTATGATCGATCCAAATGGCATCGCGGTGCAATAGGCTGTTCGGACCAGCGCTCGCGAAACTGGCGAAGCGATAGTGGCGCGGCATTAGAATCCGGGCCATGAATTTCGAACTGGTCAAGGAAAAGCTCGATCTCTACGAAAAGCTGATGCGGCTGGACAAGCCGATCGGCATACTGCTGCTGCTGTGGCCGACGCTGTGGGCGCTGTGGATCGCCGCGCGCGGCGAGCCGGGCTGGCTGCTGGCCTGGATTTTCGTGCTCGGCACGGTGCTGATGCGCTCGGCAGGTTGCGTCATCAACGACTACGCCGACCGCGAGTTCGACCGCCACGTCGAGCGCACCAGGGAGCGTCCGCTGACGGCCGGCAAAGTCAGCGTGCGTGAGACGCTGGCGCTGGCCGCCGTGCTGATGCTGTGCGCGGGTTTGCTGATCCTGCCGCTTTCCAGACTGGTCTGGGTGCTGGCCTGCGTGGCCGTTTTCCTGGCCGCCAGCTATCCCTTCACCAAGCGCTTCTTCGCGCTGCCGCAGGCCTACCTCGGCATTGCCTTCGGTTTTGGCATTCCGATGGCCTTTGCCGCCGTGCAGGACCGGATTCCCATCCTGGCCTGGTGGATGCTCGCCGCCAATATCGCCTGGGCGATCGCCTACGACACCGAATACGCGATGGTCGATCGCGACGACGACGTCCGGATAGGCATCAGGACATCGGCGCTCACCTTCGGCCGGTTCGACGTCGCCGCGGTGATGCTCTGCTACGGCATCGCGCTGGCGATCCTGGCGTGGATCGGCACGCAGCAGCACTACGGGGTCTTCTACTTCGGCGGCCTGGCCGTCGCCACGGGCATCGCGTTCTACCACTGGACATTGATCCGCGGCCGGGAGCGCATGAAGTGCTTCAAGGCCTTCCTGCACAACAACTGGATCGGCGCGGCGATCTTCGCCGGCATCGTCGCCGAGCTGAACCTGAGGCCGCTGCTATGAAATACCAGGACCTGCGCGATTTTCTGTCCCAGTTGGAAAAGCTCGGCGAACTCAAGCGCGTCGGCGTCGAGGTCGATCCCAGGCTGGAGATGACCGAAATCTGCGACCGTGTGCTGCGCGCCGGCGGGCCGGCCATCCTGTTCGAGAAGCCGAAAGGCTCCTCGATTCCCGTGCTCGGCAACCTGTTCGGCACGCCCAGGCGCGTCGCGCTTGGCATGGGGCAAGAGTCAGTCGTGGCGCTGCGCCAGGTGGGCGAGCTGCTGGCCTACCTCAAGGAACCCGAGCCGCCCAAGGGCCTGCGCGATGCCTGGGAGAAGCTGCCGGTGCTGAAGCAGGTGCTGAACATGGCGCCCAAGGTGCTGTCTTCCGCGCCCTGCCAGGAAGTGGTGTGGGAAGGCAAGGAGGTCGACCTCTCGCGCCTGCCGATCCAGACCTGCTGGCCGGGCGACGTGGCGCCGCTGATCACCTGGGGCCTGACGGTGACGCGCGGGCCGCACAAGACGCGCCAGAACCTGGGCATCTACCGCCAGCAGGTGATCGCTCCGAACAAGGTGATCATGCGCTGGCTGGCGCATCGCGGCGGCGCGCTCGACTTCCGCGACCATTGCGAGAAGAACCCCGGCACGCCTTTCCCGGTGGCGGTGGTGATCGGCGCCGATCCGGCGACGATACTGGGCGCGGTGACGCCGGTGCCGGATACGCTCTCGGAATACCAGTTCGCCGGCCTGCTGCGCGGCGCCAAGACGGAACTCGTGAAGTGCCTCGGCGCCGACCTGCAGGTGCCGGCCTCCGCCGAGATCGTGCTGGAAGGCGCGATCCATCCAAACGAGACGGCCACCGAAGGCCCCTACGGCGACCACACCGGCTACTACAACGAACAAGCGGAGTTCCCGGTGTTCACCATCGAGCGCATCACCATGCGCCGCGAGCCGATCTACCACAGTACCTACACCGGCAAGCCGCCGGACGAGCCGGCCATGCTGGGCGTGGCGCTGAACGAAGTGTTCGTGCCGCTGCTGCAGAAGCAGTTTCCGGAAATCACCGACTTCTACCTGCCGCCCGAAGGCTGCTCGTACCGCCTCGCCGTCGTCAGCATGAAGAAGCAGTACCCCGGCCACGCCAAGCGCGTGATGTTCGGCATCTGGAGCTTCCTGCGCCAGTTCATGTATACCAAGTTCATCATCGTGGTCGACGACGACGTGAACATCCGCGAGTGGAAGGAAGTGGTGTGGGCGATGACCACGCGCGTCG
Organism: Rhodocyclales bacterium; assembly: GCA_016235765.1. Taxonomy (GTDB): domain Bacteria; phylum Pseudomonadota; class Gammaproteobacteria; order Burkholderiales; family Rhodocyclaceae; genus Fen-999. Next base: position 18,140 of record JACRIZ010000061.1, read on the forward strand.
ATGCGGCACGCGACACCACCATCGCCGAGAACACGCCGATCGACTACCTCGACTTCGCCTCGCCGGTGGCGGGCCTGGGCAGCAAGATGGGCATCGACGCCACCAACAAGTGGCCCGGCGAGACCAGCCGCGAGTGGGGTCGGCCCATCGTCATGGATGCGGACGTCAAGCTGCGCGTGGATGCGCTGTGGCAGAAACTGGGACTCTGAGGAGGCTGGCATGGCTGACTACGAGCAGGACGGCGAACCCGCCGGAACCGCAGCGGATCTCGAGGGCTCGAAGGCATGGGGCCATGTGATGTATGCGCTGCACGGCATCTCGGCGCTGGGCGGCATGCTCGGACCCGCGACCATCGTGTCCACCTTCCTGTTCGGCTGGCCATCGATCATCGCCGTGATCCTCAACTACATCACGCGTGGCAACGTCCGCGGCACCTGGCTCGACTCGCACTGGCGCTGGCAATTGCGCACCTTCTGGATCGCCGCCGCCTGGGCGCTCGCTGCCGTGATCCTGATGCTGACGTTCATCGGCATTCCGGTCGCCCTGCTCATCATCGCCTTGCTCGGCATCTGGCTGCTCTACCGCGTGATCCGCGGCTGGCTGGCGCTGTTCGACAAGAAGCCGATGCCGCTGCCCACCCATTGAGCCATGTCGGCGTAATTACGTCGCAACACATCGAGGACATGCTGTGAGCCTACCCAGCCCGAGGAGACTCACGCATGCAAACCGTACTCAAGCCCCTGGCCTTGGCAATTGCCGGCCTCATGGCCGGGCCCGCCCTGGCCGACTGCATCGGCACCGTCACGATCGGTGAGGGCGCCAGCCAGATCGTCACCGCCGTTGCCAACAAGCCCATCGACGGCGCCTGCCTCAACGATCTCATCGTCGATACGGCGGACGAGGGTGCGAACCGCTACGAGAACCACGGCGATTTCGTGGAACGCCTGGCGCGACAGGTTGCCGGCTGGACCCGGCACCGTGCGCTCATCCGTGCCGAAGCAGCGGAACTCATGGCTGCCGGCAGCCGGTCCGACGTCGGTCGCTTCACCACCGTGCGCCTCCTGGCGTTCAACGACTTCCATGGCCAGCTCGAGTCCCCGGGAACCTACCGCCTGACGGCCGCGAGTGCGCCGACGACACCCGTCGGGGGCGTCGACTGGCTGGCGGGCTACGTGGCCAAGTACAAGGCCGTCGATCCGACCACGACGCTCGTTTCGGCCGGCGACCTGATCGGTGCCACGCCCCTGGTTTCGGCGCTCTTCCACGACGAGCCGACGGTGGAAGCCATGAACATGGCCGGCCTGGAATTCAACGCGGTCGGCAACCACGAATTCGACGAGGGCAAGGACGAGCTGCTGCGCATGCAGAAGGGCGGCTGCCATCCCTCCGATCCGAACTCCTGCAAGGGCGCCGAGGTTGGGGCTCCGATCTGCGACGACGGTGAGTTCGCCGGCGCCAGGTTCAAGTTCCTCACCGCCAACGTCGAGGACGAAGCCACCGGCAAGCCCGTCTTTGCGCCCTATGCGATCAAGAAGTACGGCAAGGTCAAGGTCGCCTTCGTCGGCCTCACCTTGAAGGAGGCGCCGACCATCGTCACGCCCACCGGCGTGGCCGGACTGGTGTTCAAGGACGAGGCGGAAAGCGTCAATGCGCTGGTGCCGAAGCTGCGCGCGCGCGGCGTCAGTGCGATCGTGGTCCTGGTGCACCAGGGCGGGACCGTACCGTCGGCCCAGAGCGCGGCCAGCATGAACCTGTGCGAAGGCAATCTCGACGGCACGCCGCTCAAGCCCATCGTCGGTGCGTTCGACGATGCGATCGACCTGGTCATTTCCGGCCACACACACCAGGCCTACAACTGCCTGATCGCCAACCAGGCGGGACGGGCGATTCCGGTGACCAGCGCCAATTCGATCGGCCGCATTCTGACCGACATCCGCCTGCGCATCAACAAGCACGGCGGCGACGTGGCGAGCGTCAGTGCCGAGAACGTGCTGGTCGATCGCGCCAATGCGGCCGTGACGCCGGATGCGGCCATCAAGGCGGTGGTCGATGGCTACAAGGCCCTGGCGCAGCCCATCGCCAATCGCGTCATCGGCAGCATTGGTGCCACGATCACGCGCACCAACAATGCGGCGGGCGAATCGGCGCTCGGTGACGTCATCGCCGACGCGCAATTGGACGCCACCAACGATCCCGGCTTCGGCGATGCGGTCATCGCCTTCATGAATCCCGGCGGCATTCGTGCGGACCTGACCTTCCCTTCCAGCGCGGCCGGCGAAGGCGACGGCAATGTCACCTATGGCGAGGCTTTCACCGTGCAGCCCTTCGGCAACACGCTGGTCACGCTGACGCTGACCGGCGCGCAGATCCACACCTTGCTGGAGCAGCAATTTACCGGCTGCACGACCGGCTATCCCGCAAACGGCCCGACCGGCCAGCCGTTCAACCGCATCCTGCAGGTGTCGAAGGGCTTCGCCTACGAGTGGCAGGAGAAGGGCACGCCCTGCGACAACGTCGATCCGGCCAGCATCAAGCTCGACGGCGTTACCGTCGATCCGGCCGCCAGCTACCGCGTCACGGTCAATAGCTTCATGGCCGACGGTGGCGACCAGCTATACGTGCTGAAGGAAGGCGCGGCGCGGCTCGGCGGTGCGCTGGACCTCGATGCGCTGGAGGCCCACTTTACGGCCCGGGGCTCGGTTGCGCCCGGTCCGCAGAACCGGATCACGCGGCTGCCCTGATCCGCCGGAGCTCGTGAAAGCCGCCGGGGCCGGCGGCTTTCACACCATCTTCACCACGATGTCGTGCAGGGTGTTGGCGCAATGCGCCATGCGCTCGGCGGCATTGGTCAGGTGGCGGTAGATCTCGCGGCGCTTGAACATGTTGATGTAGTCGTCGCCCTGGAACAGTTGGGCGAGGGCGCGGCGGTACAGCTTTTCGACCCTGCGTTCGGCCTTGCGCGCCGCGTCGGCATCGATGGCCGCGTCGGCCGGGCTGGTCGCCAGCTTGCCGAAGCCGGCCTCCAGCGCCTGGACGCCGACCAGCAGGAAGCGCGACATCTCCAGCGTCACCTGGTCGGGCTGGAGCATGAGCGCATGCATTTCGTTCACCGCGTCCTTGCAGCCGTTCACCACCTCGTCGAGCGTCGTGATGGCGCGGTAGATGTCCTCGCGGTCCATGGGCGTCGAGAACGCCTCGTTGAGGATGTGGATGTTCATGATCTTGACCCGGTCGGCGGCGTGCTCGTCCTCGCGGATCTCCAGGCCGATGTCGTCGTCGTTGGTCTCCATGAAGCGCACCAGCAGGCCGACGGTGTGCACCACCTGGCGGGCCTGCTCGTGCAGCAGGTGGAAGAAGTCCGGGGTCTTCGGGAAGAAGCGTTCGAAGATCCGCGCCAGCAGGGACCTGGTTTGTTCGTCGCTCATGGCATGACCGTCCGCAGGAAATAGAAGAAGGCGACCGACACCGCGGCCGCGCCGGGAATGGTGACCACCCAGGTGGTGGCGATCTCACGGGCCTTGGCCCAGCGCACCGCCTTGGGCCGCTCCGATGCGCCGATGCCCATGATCGAGGTGGCGACCACGTGGGTGGTGGAGACGGGCGCGCCGATGGCCGAGGCGGCGAAGATCACCGCCGCCGAGGTGAGTTGCGAGTCGATGGCATGCAGCGGCCGTACCTTGTAGATGGCGAAGCCGAGCGTGCGCACGATGCGCCAGCCGCCGGAGAGGATGCCGAAGGTGATGGCGGTGGCGCAGGCGAGCATGACCCAGAACGGCACCTCGAAGGTGTCGATGAAGCCGCCCAGCAGCAGCACCAGCGTCAGGATGCCCATGCTCTTCTGCGCGTCGTTGGCGCCGTGGGAGAAGCCGAGTCCGGCGGCGGTCAGCCACTGCGCGTTGCGCAGGTTGCGATTCATGATCGGTCGCGCCCCGCGCAGCAGCGCCACCATGAAGCGGTGGAGCAGGAAGCCGACCCAGAAGCCGACCAGCGGCGAGAGGACCAGCGCCGCCAGCACCTTCATGACGCCGGTGACGTGGCCCTGGCCGAGTTCGACGACGCCCCAGACGACGTGGTCCGGCCCGACCGACACGACCACCGCACCGGCGAGGCCGCCGACCAGCGCATGCGAGGACGAGGACGGAATGCCGCGCCACCAGGTGAACAGGTTCCAGGCGATGGCGCCGACCAGGCCGCACACGATGATGGTCAGGGCCGTCGAGGCTTCGATGCCGTCGAGGGAGATGAACTTGCCGATGGTGTTGGCCACCGCCGTGCCGCCCAGCAGCGGGCCGAGGAACTCGGCGACGCCGACCACCAGCACCGCCTGCACGGGCGTCATGGCGCGCGAAGCGATGACACTGGCGACGATGTTGGCGGCGTCGTGGAAGCCGTTGGTATAGTCGAACACCAGGACGATCAGGACGGCGACGACGGCAAGCGCAAGGACGAGGTCCATGGGCGCAGCCTAGCGCGTTTCGCGGGCGTCCGTCTTGTCTTCGTCGGGTAGCAAACAGGCCTTGTTCCGGCAGGTGAATACCGAATGCCGCCACCAGGCTAACGCCGCGACGCCGAATACCGCGAACGAAAGAAGCTCGGCCAGGCCTGGCGCTGGCCTTCCCGCCTGCCACCAGGCGACCAGCACCTTGAGCGACTCGACGCCGGCGACCAGCAATGCGAAGGCAAGTGCGAACCAAAGGGCGCGCTTCATCAGTGTCCTTCGTAGGCCCAGCCGAGCAAGGCATCCTGTGCGGCCTGCGCGTCCCTGGCGTTGGGATGGTTGACGAAGAAGACGATGATCTGCTGCCGGCCCTGCCTGTCGAGCACATAGCCGGCGATGGTCTTGACGCCTTCCAGCGTACCGGTCTTGATGTGTGCCTGGCCGGCGATGCCGTTGCCGTTGAGGCGCTTCTTCATGGTGCCGTCGACCGCCGAGAGCGGCAGCGAGGCAATCAGTTCCGGCATCACGGCGCTCTTCCAGACCGCCGCCAACAGGCGCGTCATGTTGCCGGCGGAGATGCGCTCGCGGCGCGACAGGCCGGAGCCGTTGTCGAGCACCAGTTCCGGGAAGCGCAGGTTGCGGCCGTCCAGCCAGGCGCGCACGACCGCATCGGCGTCCTCGTTGCGCACCGGCCGCTTGCCGGCCTCGGCCCCCATGGTCAGGAACAATTGCCGTGCCATCACGTTGTTGGAGAACTTGTTGATGTCGCGGACCATCTCGGCCAGCGTCTGCGATTCGATGGCGGCGAGCTCGCGCGCCGCCTCCGGAACGATGCCGTCGCGCACGCCGCCCTTGAGCGTGCCGCCGAGTTCGGTCCACAGTTGCTCGAAGACACCGCGCAAGTATTCGTTGTGCGGCAGCAGGCCGATGCGCCAGGTCTTCTGCTCGCAACTGGCCGGATAGGTGCCGGTCAGCACCAGCCGCCAGCGTGCTGCGTGGCGCGTCAGGTCGGCGCGCAGGTTCTCGCGCCAGCCCTCGGGGCAGCCATTGTTGCCGAGCTTCAGCAGGTTGGTGATGTCGAGGTTGGTCGGTTCGGGCTCGGCCGTCACGCGCACCGCCTTGGTCGCGGCATCGGGCAGCAGGCTCAGGCGCACGGCCTTGAAGTTGAGCAGCAGCGCATCGGGGCCGACGTTGTAGGGGCGCAGCGGCTTCTCGTCGAACGCGGCCGGGTCGTGTTCGGCCGGCGCGATCAGGCCGCGGTCGAGCACCAGGTCGCCGGCGATCTCGCGCACGCCCCGCGCGCGCAACTGGCGCAGCAGCAGCCAGAACTGCTCGAAGGTCAGCTTCGGGTCGGCGCTGCCGCGAAGAACGAGGTCGCCGCCCAGCACGCCGGCGTCGAGCGGCGCGTCGCTCCAGGCGGTGGTCTTCCAGGTGTAGGCGGGACCGAGCAGTTCCAGCGCGGCGAAGGTGGTGACCAGCTTCATGGTCGAGGCCGGGTTCATCGGCTGATCGGCGTTCAAAGTCAGCCGTGGCCGCGCGCCATCTGCATCCTGGACGACGATGGCGACGGCGGATTGCGGAATCCCGGCGGCCTTCAGCGCATTGGCGACCGTGGCCGGCAGGCGCTCGGCATGCGCGAGCAGCGGCAGCGCGGCGAGCAGGAAGAGAAGCGGGCGGAGGAGGTGCCTGAACATGGCGGCGATTCTACCGGCCGGCCTCAGGCCGTCGCCAGGAAGAAGTCGCGGCTGTGGAAGGCGTCGTCGGCCAGGCGCTTGCCGTCGAGGCGCAGGCTGCGCTTGAAAACGAAGTCGAACAGCAGCGGATTGTGGCGGCGGATGGCGAGCAGCGGCTCGACCGCCGCGGGGTCGAGCAGCCCCTGGGCGACCAGATGGGCGGGCGAGTAGAGCGGCAGCAGCCCGGGCAGCGGATAGTCGCTGCCGTGCAGCAGCCGCCGGCTCCAGTCGCCGCCGGGTGCGCCGCGCTCGATGATGCGCCTGAGGGGGCCGCCGGTACGGCCAAGCTGGGGAATGGCAGCAAGGTCGCCGACCAGCAGCTTTTCGTAGCGCGGCTCGTCCATCAGGCGCTCGAAGAGCGCGAAGCTCTCGGTCATGGGACCGGCGGGCCCGCGGTCGAGATCCCGGCTTCGGCCCATGGTTGCGCAATGGGCGGCGATGATGCGCACGCCGCGGTCGAGCGCGCGGCGCAGCCGCAGGGGATTGTCGAGTTCGTCGTCGCCGGGGGTGGCGCGTTCCTCGCCGGTGTGCGTGAGCAGCGGCAGGCGGCTGTCCGCGAGCGCGGCGTAGAACGCGTCACAGCGGGGGCTGGCCGGGTCGATGCCCTGCGCCGAGGGGATCCACTTGATCGCCCGGGCGCCGAGCGCCCGGACGCGCTGCAACTCCTCGACGGCATCGGGGCGATAGGGGTGGATGGAGGCGATCCATTCGAATCGATCCGGCGCCCGCTGCGCCGCATCGGCACAGAAGTCGTTGGCGACGCTGAAGTGGGTCAGCGCGGGCACCGGGTTGCCGCGTTCATCGCGATACATGTCCAGTGCCAGCAGCAGTGCCCTGACACCGGCCGGCAGGTCGGCCAGCAGCGCCTGCAGGCGGCCGAGGTAGGCGCCGACGAAGTCGGGCGCGGCGTGGTCGGTGCAGGCGGCGTTGGCGATCACGGCCGCTTGCATCGAAGAAGCCCAGTGCGGCCACGGGGCGCCGTCGGTGTGGCCGGCTTCGGCGCTGGTGAAGAAATGCGCGTGACCATCCCAGACGCGCAGCGGATCGAGTCCGCGCCACGCGTCCCTGACGAGCGGATGGTCGGCCAGGTCGGGCGGCAGCGGGCCGAGACAGGGATTGGTGACGCCGTCCTGCGGCCAGAAGCTCCGCATGCGCCACGCGCCAAAGCCGGCGACGCCCGCCAGACCCGCGACCAGCCAGCGGCGGCGGTTGCGATTCATGCTGATATGATCGCAGAAAAGACCAGAACGGCGGAGGAGACATGACGCAGACGGTGGCATTGCCATTGTGGCTCGCGGTGGTCATGGGCGTGCTGGCCACTTGGGCGGCGCTGGTGCTGCTGCTGGCGCCCGGCATGCGCTGGTTCTTCCGGCGGCGCATCAACCGCGTGATCGGCCAGATCAATACGCGCCTGTCGATCGAACTGCCCTCGTTCAAGGTCACGCGGCGCCAGGTGCTGATCGATCGCCTGTTCCACGATCCCAAGGTCCAGGCCGCGGCGGCCAGTCACGCCAACGAGACCGGCGAGCCGTTGTCGCTCACGTGGCGCCGGGTCGACCGCTATGCGCGCGAGATCGTGCCCTCGTTCAACGCCTACCTCTATTTCCGCGTTGGCTATGCGCTGGCGCGCGGTCTGGCGCGCCTGCTCTACCGGGTACGCATCGGCTACGTCGACGAAGCGGCGCTGGCGCGCATCAAGCCGAAGTCGACGCTGGTGTTCGTGATGAACCATCGCAGCAACATGGACTACGTATTGGTCGCCTTCCTCGCCGCGGAGCGGGTGACGCTTTCCTACGCGGTGGGCGAATGGGCGCGCATCTGGCCGCTGCAGCAACTGGTGCGCGCCATGGGCGCCTTCTTCGTGCGGCGCAATTCCGGCGATGCGCTGTATAGAACCGTCCTTGCCCGCTATGTGCACATGGCGACCGAAGCCGGCGTGACGCAGGCGGTGTTTCCCGAAGGCGGGCTCACCGTCGACGGCAGGTTGCGGCCCCCGAAGTACGGGCTGCTCGACTACATGCTGAAGAACTTCGACGAACGCGAAGGCGAGGGCCGGCGCGACATCGTCTTCATCCCGGTCGGCCTCAACTACGATCGCGTGCTCGAGGACCGCAGCCAACTCCTCAAGCTGCATCCGGAGCGCAAGCGGCCGGGCCGTATCGCAGCGCTGAAAACGGCGCTCGCTTTCAACCTGCATAACCTCTGGCTGGCGGTGCAGGGGCGCTGGCACCGCTTCGGCTATGCCTGCGTGAACTTCGGCACGCCGCTGTCGATGCGCGACTGGTGCCAGGCACATCGCCTGCATTTCCCCGGGCTTGGCGACGACGAACGCCACGCCGCCGTGGTCCGGGTGGCCGAACGCCTGATGGCCGACATCGGCTCGGTGGTGCCGGTGCTGCCCGTCGCCCTGGTGGCGAGCCTGATGGTGGAGTCGCCGGAGCGTGCCTGGTCGGAATTCGACCTCAAGGCGGCGGCGCATGCCCGGATGCGCGAACTGGAAGCGCGCGGCGCCCACATCTACATTCCGCGTCAGGATCAGGACTATGCCTTCACGGTCGGTTTGCGCATGCTGACGCTGCGCAATCTGGTGCTGGAGCACGACGGCATGTTTACCGCCGCGCGCGATGCCGGCGAGGTCATGGCCTACTACGCCAACGCCATCGCCCACCTCGAGGTCGTGCGCGCCGATCAGCGCTTGCCGCGATAGATCGCGTCGGGTTGCTCCTCGAGGGTTTCCGCCAGCAGGCGCACGGCGGCGGCAGCCCGGGCGATTTCCTTCAGCGCGTTGTTCATGTTCTGGACGGTCGGCGAGTCCTGCGCGGCGAGGCCGTGCAGCGAGGCAGCCGCTTTCGCCAGATCGTCGCTGGCCCGCGTCATGTTCCGGACCATCCCGGAGTCTGTTCCGGCCAATGTGGCCACCCGGTCGGCGGCCTTTTCGACCGTGGCCATCGCCGCCTGTGTCGCTGCCATTGCCTTGCGTGTTTCCGCCAGGTCGTTGCGTACTTCGTCGAGGATCGGCCGGCTTTGGGCGTCCAGGCGGGCGGTGAGCGATTCGAGGTGGCGCAGTGTCGCGTCCAGCCGTCGTGGCAGGTCCTGGGTGGCCTTTGCCGAGAGGAGATTGTTGATGGCGCCGCTGATCGCCGTGACGTCGGCCAGGAACTTGTCCGCCGCAAAGCCTTCGAGCGTCGAAGTGAGTTCCTCGACGGCGGTGGGTATCGTCGGTATCTCGCTGAGGCCGGGATCGAGGGCGGCGTACTGCGCCGGCTTGTCCGGATGGAAGTCGAGATCGACGTACAGTTGCCCGGTCAGCAGGTTGCGCATCCGCAAACGGCCGCGCAGCCCCTTGGCGACCAACTGCTGCAGGGTGGCGCGATCGCGCAGGTCGACCGGCTCGCCATTCGAGCGCACGACGTGCGGCTCGATCTCGATCGTTACCGGCACCAGGAAGCGCTGCCTGTTCTGGTCGATGCCGAGTTGGATCTCCTTGACCGTCCCGACCTTGACCCCGAGGAAGACGACGGCGGCACCGACCTGCAGTCCCTGTGCGGCGCCTTCAAAATAGAGCACGTGCCGGCGCTGCTCGCCGAACCACGAGCCGCGCGACAGCAGCAGGGTGGCGACGATGGCCAGCGCGATCGCGCCGAGCACGAAGCTGCCGATCAGCGTGGGATTGGCCTGCTTGCTCATGTTGCACCTCGCGTCAGGAAATGACGCACCTTGGGGTCGCCCGATTCGAGCGCGAGTTGGGGATGTCCGGTGGCGATCATGGTGTGGGTGTCCGCATCGAGATAGATCGAATTGTTGCCGATGGAAAGGATGCTGGCCAGCTCGTGCGTGACCACCACGATGGTGGTGCCCAGGCTGTCGCGCAGTTCGACGATCAGTTCGTCGAGCCGCCGGGCCGTGAGCGGATCGAGGCCGGACGAGGGTTCGTCGATGACCAGGATGTCGGGGTCGAGCGCCATGGCGCGGGCGAGGGCCGCGCGCTTCTTCATGCCGCCGGAAAGCTCGGCCGGGTAGAACTCCTCGAAGCCCGCCAAGCCCACAAGGGCAAGCTTGAACGACACGATATCGTCAACGTGCGCCTGCGGCAGGTCGGTGTATTCGGACAGCGGCAGCGCGACGTTCTCGGCCAGCGTCAGGGAACTCCAGAGCGCCCCGCCCTGGAAGAGAACGCCGAGCCGTCGCTTGAGCCGCTGGCGGGCTTCGGGAGCGGCGCTCCAGAAGTCCTCGCCACCGTATAACACCGAACCCTGGGCCGGCTGCTGCAGGCCGATCAGGGCACGCATCAGCGTGGTCTTGCCGCAGCCGTTGCCGCCCATGACGACGAAGATGTCGCCCTGGTTCACCACGAAGTTGAGGTCGCGCTGGACGACGAAGTCGCCGTAGGCCATGGTCAGCGCGCGGACTTCGATGAAGGGCTGGTCGTTTGTGGGGCGGGTCTCGGCCATGGTTCAGATGTCGAGCTGATAGTACACAATGGTCATGATCGAGGCCGCGATGGTGATCAGCAGGATCGCAGTGACGACGGCCGACGTCGCCGCCCGGCCGACCGCCTCGGCGCTGCGTCCGCACTGCATGCCGCGCAGGCAGCCGGCGTAGGCGATCATGGCGCCGTAGACGGTGCCTTTGGAGAGTCCCACCATGAAATGCTTGAGTTGCAGGGCGCGCAGGACCTCCGTGTAGTACTCGTGGACTCCGATGTCGAAGATCGTCACCGACACCAATAGCCCCGCCAGCATGCCGATGAAGCCGGCGTAAAGCGTGAGCAGCGGCACCATCAGCATCAGGGCGAGTATCCGCGGCAGCACCAGGAAGTCGATCGCGGAGATGCCCAGCGTGCGGAAGGCATCGATTTCCTCATTGACCTGCATGGTGCCCAGCCGCGCCGCAACGGCCGCACCGGTGCGGCCGGCGACGATGATGCCGGTCATCAGGGCGCCGATCTCGCGCACCATGCCGATAGCGACGAGGTCGGCAATGAAGATCTGGGCGCCGACCAGACGCAGTTGATCCGCGCCGAGATAGGCGAGGATCAGTCCGACCAGGAAGCTGATCACGAAGACGATGGGCAGGGCGCGCGGGCCGACCTCCTCGATCTCGCGCCACAGGTCGCTGCGGCGGAAGCGGGCTCTGCCGGTGAGCAGCCGCGCAAAGGCCTGCGTGATCTCGCCGAGGAAATGCAGCATCTGCGGAATGCCGTGCCAGAACTCGATGGTCGCGCCGCCGACCTGGGCGAGCAGCCCCGCCCGTTCCGCGCTACGCAGCGCGACCTTCTGCTCGGGAACGGCGAGGGCCATGGCCAGCAGGCGCCGGGCGCCGTCGGGCAGCCCGTCGGTATCGACCGCGATGCCGCGCCCGGCGCATATCCTGGCCGTGCCGGCGACAAAGGTCAGCAGCCCCGAATCCCATGCCGCGAGTCCGGAACCGTCGAAGCGCACCCGTTGAATTCCTTCAACGAGCGCCTCGGCCAGGACGTCGATCGCCGGCAGATTGCCGTCCATGCACCAGCGGCCGCCGAGAACCAGTTCCAGTCCCTCGTCGCCGTCCGGGCGGATGTCAAGCAGCCAAGGAGTGTTGTCGGGCATTGCAGGCAGTCGTCAGGGCGTTTCCGGATCGCGATGAGTGGAACCAATGCTAGCGCCGTAAATGGCTGAAATGCAAGGATAAGGCTCCAGCGCTTGAATTCCCAAGATCGAGCCCCTATTATTAGCACTCCTCCAAAAGGAGTGCTAATAACGGTTGCTGTCCTATGACGGGGCGGCGCCTCGCTGGATTCTCTAGCCTAGACATCAACAAGGAGCAACTCTATGAAAATTCGTCCTTTGCATGATCGCGTGATCGTCAAGCGCGTCGAAGCCGAGCGCACCACCGCCAGCGGCATCGTCATTCCCGATTCGGCCGGCGAGAAGCCCGATCAGGGCGAAGTGATCGCCGTCGGCACTGGCAAGATCCTCGACGACGGCAAGGTCCGTCCGATGGCCCTCAAGAAGGGTGATCGCGTGCTGTTCGGCAAGTATTCCGGCCAGGCCGTCAAGGTCGAAGGCGAAGAACTGCTGGTCATGCGCGAAGAAGACATCATGGGCGTTGTTGAAGCCTAATTCAGCGAATTTACAGGAGAGATAAACAATGGCAGCCAAAGAAGTCCAATTCGGCGATTCCGTGCGTCAGCGCATGGTTCGCGGCGTCAATGTCCTGGCCGACGCGGTCAAGGTCACCCTCGGTCCCAAGGGCCGCAACGTGGTGCTGGAGCGCTCCTTCGGCGCCCCGACCGTCACCAAGGACGGCGTCTCCGTCGCCAAGGAAATCGAACTGAAGGACAAGTTCGAGAACATGGGCGCCCAGATGGTCAAGGAAGTCGCTTCCAAGACCTCCGACGTGGCCGGTGACGGCACCACCACCGCCACCGTGCTGGCCCAGTCGATCGTCCGCGAAGGCATGAAGTACGTCACCGCCGGCATGAACCCGATGGACCTGAAGCGCGGCATCGACAAGGCCGTGCTGGCCGTGACCGAGGAACTGAAGAAGATCTCGAAGCCCTGCACGACCTCCAAGGAGATCGCCCAGGTCGGTTCCATCTCCGCCAACTCCGATGCCTCGATCGGCGAAATCATCGCCCAGGCCATGGACAAGGTCGGCAAGGAAGGCGTCATCACCGTCGAAGACGGCAAGTCGCTGGAGAATGAGCTGGAAGTCGTCGAAGGCATGCAGTTCGACCGCGGCTATCTGTCGCCCTACTTCATCAACAACCCGGACAAGCAGATCGCCATCCTGGACAACCCCTTCGTGCTGCTGCACGACAAGAAGGTTTCCAACATCCGCGACCTGCTGCCCGTGCTGGAGCAAGTCGCCAAGGCCGGCCGGCCGCTGCTGATCATCGCCGAGGACGTCGAGGGCGAAGCCCTGGCCACCCTGGTGGTGAACAACATCCGCGGCATCCTGAAGACCGTCGCCGTCAAGGCCCCGGGCTTCGGCGACCGTCGTAAGGCCATGCTGGAAGACATCGCCATCCTGACCGGCGGCACGGTGATCGCCGAGGAAGTCGGCCTGACGCTGGAAAAGGCCACCCTGAAGGATCTCGGCCAGGCCAAGCGCATCGAAGTCGCCAAGGAGAACACCACCCTGATCGACGGTGTCGGTTCGGAAGATGCGATCAAGGCGCGCGTCGCCCAGATCCGTGCCCAGATCGAGGAAGCCACCAGCGACTAC
>JACRIZ010000062.1 GCA_016235765.1 Rhodocyclales bacterium
CTTGATGGTCCACATGATCGAATCGGAACCGCGCATCGGCTGCACCTGGCCGCCCAGCGGCACGACGTCAGCGTAGTGGCGGCACTCGATGGCGCCTTGCGGGCAGATCTTGACGCAGGAATAGCACTCCCAGCACTGCTCCGGCTCCTGGTTGAACGCCTTCATGGCGTGGCCGGTTTCGGAACCGTCCTTGTCCAGCTTCATCAGGTCGTGCGGGCAGATGTACATGCAAGCGGTCTTGTCCTGGCCCTTGCAGCCGTCGCACTTTTCGGTACGAACATAGGTTGGCATTGCTCAATCTCCTTGCTAGCTAACAATCCGCCGATCTCTAGTCAGCGGTCCATTCAGATTCCGGGTCCTACCTTGGCCGGCGGCGTATCGCGAATCCGCTTCCGGCGGGCCCGGGGTTCCAAATTCCTCGGGCGGCCCTCAAGCGGCCGAATGGCCCTTCAACTCGACCTTGACGTTCTGCTCGGCGGTCAGGCCCTGGTAATACTTCTTCAGGACCGCAGCGACTTCCGGCCGGCTGAACTCGACCGGCAGGTCCTGGCCTTCCGACAGCATCGAGCGCACCTTGGTGCCGGACAGCAGGATGCGGTCGTCCTTGCCGTGCGGGCAGGTACGCTGCGACGCCATGCCGCCGCACTTGTTGCACCAGAAGGTCCAGTCGATGTTCATGTTGACGGTCTCGAGCGAACCCTTCGGAATCTCGTCGAAGATGTGCTGGGCGTCGAAGGGGCCGTAGTAGTCGCCCACACCGGCGTGATCGCGGCCGACGATCAGGTGCGAACAGCCGTAGTTCTGGCGGAACAGCGCGTGCAGCAGCGCCTCGCGCGGACCGGCATAGCGCATGTCGAGCGGGTAGCCGGCCTGGATGACGGTATTCGGCGCGAAGTAGTTCTTGACCAGCACGTCGATGGCTTCGGAACGCACTTCGGCGGGGATGTCGCCCGGCTTCAGGTTGCCGAGCAGCGAGTGCACCAGCACGCCGTCCATGGTCTCGATGGCGATCTTGGCCAGGTACTCGTGGGAGCGGTGCATCGGGTTGCGGGTCTGGAAGGCGGCGATGCGCTTCCAGCCCATCTTCTCGAACAGGGCGCGGGTCTCGGCCGGCGTCATGAACTGCTCGCCGTACTTTTCCTTGAAACCGCCGGTGGTCAGGACCTTGATCGGGCCGGCCAGGTTGTACTTGCCCTGCTCCATGACCATTTTGACGCCCGGGTGCGCCGCATCGGTCGTCTTGTAGACCTGCATGCACTCGTGGGCCTTGTCGATGCCGTACTTCTCGGTGACCTTCATGGTCGCCAGGATTTCGCCGGTCTGGCTTTCGACCAGGGCGACGTCGCTGCCGGCCTTGACGAACTCGTCGTCGGTCGACAGGGTGACGGGAATCGGCCAGAACAGGCCGTTGGCCATCTTCATGCCGTCGCAGACGCCTTGCCAGTCGGCCTTGGTCATGAAGCCGTCGAGCGGGGTGAAGCCGCCGATGCCCAGCATGATGATGTCGCCGGCTTCGCGGGAACTGACCTTGATCTGCGGCAGCGTCTTGGCGCGGGCCTGTTCGGCCTTCAGGGCTTCACCCTGCAAGAGCAAGGGCTTGAGTGGCCCACCACCATGGGGATTTACGAGTGCCATTGAGTTGCTCCTCCCAATATTCGGTCTGATTCTGTGGAGGATGCGAAGGCTAGCACCTTCATAAATCGCCCAGAAACGGTCTTTTTGATGAACGAATAAGCGACCCCAATTGCGTAGGGGCATTCCCCGCTAAGTCCCGTTAGATCAAGGCTTTCTCTGTTTCAGCTCTTCCATGTGCTGCGCCTTTAATTCGCGCAAACGGGCATCGACCTGGGACCGGTCGTAAAAGTCGCCATCAGGAGACTTTTGGGCGAGCTGCAATTGTTCTATGGCGGCGAGAAGCTGCCCCTGGAGGGCGTAGGCCTCACTCAGCGCCCAGTGCTGGCGCAACTGCTTGCCCTGCATGGCATAAGCCTTGGCCTGCAGGGAGCGCATCTTGTAGTCGGTCGTATGGCCCTGCACGTCGGCGGCGATGAACTTGACAGCCTCGTCGGCCCGCTGACCCGCCAGCAGGGCGTCGACCAGACCGTAAGCAACGGCGCGGTCCTGGGGATAGCGAACCGAGGCATCGCGCAGGATGCGGATGGCGCCGGCCTGGTCGCCCGCCCGGGTCCGCAACTCCGCCGCCAGCGTTTCTATCATCGGCGAGGCAGCCTTCAGGCGGCGCAGTTCGGCGAGCTGAGCCTCGGCCGCCGCCTGGTTCTTGGTCCGCAGGTAGGCACGGGCCAGGCCGTAGCGGGTGGCCGGCTCGGAAGCGAACTTGCGGTCCTTCAGGCGGGATTCGAAGTCGGTCACCGCGTCCTCGCCGGACCCTGCGGCGGCGCGAATCTTGGCGCGTACCAAGGTGAAATCGAGGGAATCGGGCACCTGCTTGTAGGGGCGCAACTGGATGCGGTTGCCCATGTCGGCGATCCGCTCGGTGGTCAGCGGGTGCGTGCGCAGGTAGCCGGGTGCGTTGTTTTCGTACAAACGGCCAAACTTCTGTAGGCGCTCGAAGAAGGACCCCATGTCGCGGATGTCGTAGCCCGCCCTTTCCAGCAGTTGCAGGCCCATTCGGTCGGCCTCGCGCTCGAAGTCGCGCGAATAGTTCAACTGGTTCTGGATGGCCCCCGCCTGTCCGGCCACCGCCGCCCCGATGGCGATGTCAGGATTGTTGCGGGCCGCCATGATGGCCACCGCCATGGCCAGCAGCGAGGCGAGTTGCCCTTGGCTCGCCTTGGCGACCATCCGGGCCAGGTGGCGCTGGGTGACATGGGAGACTTCGTGGGCGAGGACCGAGGCCAATTCGGACTCGGTCTGGGCCGACTGGATCAGGCCGGTATGGACGCCGATATAGCCGCCGGGCATGGCGAAGGCGTTCAGCGTGGCGTCGCGCAGCGCAAAGAACTCGAATTCCTGGGTCTTCTCCTCGACATGGGCGGTGAGGTTGCGCCCGACGCGGTTCAAGTAGCCGTTGATTTCGGGGTCGTCGAGGTAGGTCGGCTCCCGCAGGCGGATTTCGCGCATGGTCGCCTCGCCGATCTTCTTCTCGAGTTGCGGCGAAAGGTCGCTCTGGGCCGATTCGCCCAGATCGGGCAAGCCTTCGGCCCGGGCCACGGGCACCAGGGCGAGAAGCAACACGGCCAGCAATGGGGAAAGGCGAAATCGGCGCATGAAGACTATGATAATGGCGGTGCTCGCCCTCCGGCGCGCCGACTTGACGGGATTTGTAAGCAGATGTCACACAGCGACCTGACCCACTTCGATGCCGCCGGCCAAGCCCACATGGTCGATGTCGGCGCCAAGAGCGAGACCGAGCGCATTGCGCGGGCCGCCGGACGCATTCGCATGCTGCCGGCCACGCTGGCACTGATCCAGGCGGGCGACGCGAAGAAGGGCGACGTGCTGGGCATCGCCCGCATCGCCGCCATTCAGGCTGCCAAGCGGACGGGCGACCTGATTCCGCTCTGCCACCCCATCCCCCTGACGCGTGTGGCGGTCGAGTTCACGATCGACGCGGCGGCATCGACGATCGCCTGCGAGACCGTCGCCCAGACCGTCGGCCGCACCGGCGTGGAGATGGAAGCCATGACCGCCACCTCGGTGGCACTGCTGACCATCTACGACATGTGCAAGGCGGTCGATCGCGGCATGGTGATCGAAGCGGTACGACTGCTGGAGAAGGCTGGCGGCAAGTCCGGCCATTGGCGTGCCGGCTAGGCAGCCGATAGAAAACTGTGATGGTTTTTTTTGCGGCATCGGGAATAATGCTTCCCCCTGACACGTCTATTCATGCACGACGTCGAACCCTATAAGTCGGTACATCACACAACCCTAGGAGGAAGTTCCCAGATGGACATGCTTCGCAGAACTATGCTGAAAGGCGTCGGTGCCGGCGGCATGCTGACCGCCGCGCTGGCCGCAGGCCTGCTCAAGCCCGGCCACGTTTACGCCGCCGACGAGTGGAACAAGGCCGCTTTTGACGCCAAGGATGTCGGCGCTGCCCTGAAGGGGCTCGGTGCCGGCAATGCGGCCGAAAGCAAGGACATCGTCCTCAAGGCCCCGGACATCGCCGAGAACGGCGCGGTGGTACCGGTCGAGGTGGTCAGCAACATCCCGAACTCGGTTTCCATCTCGATCCTGTCGCAGAAGAACCCGCTGCCCCTGGCGACTTCGTTCGATTTCGCCAACGGCGCCCTGCCCGAAGTGCAGGTGCGCGTGCGCCTGGCCTCGACCACCATGGTCCAGGCCGTGGTCAAGACCGCCGACGGCAAATTCTATACGGCACAGAAGGAAGTCAAGGTCACGGTCGGCGGCTGCGGCGGCTGATCTCCCTCAACAACGACAGGAAAAAATGACATGGCAGATCCGATGAAAATCCGCGCCAAGCTCTCCGGTGATGTCGCCGAGATCAAGGTGATGATGAGCCACCCGATGGAAAACGGCATGCGCAAGGACAGCGCCGGCGCCACGGTCCCGCACCACTTCATCCAGAACATCACGGTCGAAGTCGGCGGCAAGATGGTGGTCCAGGGGCAGACCGGCACCTCGGTGTCGCGCAACCCGGTGTTCGGCTTCAAGGTCAAGGGCGCCAAGGCCGGCGACAAGGTCGTCATCAAGTGGCGCGACAACAAGGGCGAGTCGCGCAGCGACGAGACCACCGTCGCCTGATTGCCCGGCAGTTTCGGCCAGCCGGCCGGCCGACGACGAACTCCCCGCCCGCGGGGAGTTTGTTTTTTGTGCCGCGGCGATTTCCGGGAATAAACTCCCGGCTCAGTCCGTCTACTCCTTATCGCTCAGGGGGTGACCTTGGAACTACTGAAATTCATCGGTCGCAGCAGGCAATTCGAACAGCAGATCGGGGAGTCCCGGCCACGCCTCCTGCGGTTGGCCCGGGCTTGGTGTCGCAACCCTCCTTTGGCGGATGACCTGGTCCAGGAGGCGCTCGCCAAGGGCCTGAAGAACCATGCCCAACTACGCGAGACGGACTCGCTGCACGCCTGGCTGTGCGGCATCCTCGCCCACTGCTGGCACGACCACCTGCGTTCCCACCGGGTCATGGAGGATGTCGCGGAGATCGACGACGCCGCCCTGGTCGCCGACGGTTCGCCGGAATCGGAGTGCCTGCAAAGCGAGGTCGTGCGCCGGGTGCGCCGGGCCGTTGCCGAGCTGCCGGTGCCGCAGCGCGAAGTAGTGACGCTGGTCGACCTCGAGGAGTTCTCCTACGCCGAGGTGGCAGCGATCCTGGAAGTTCCCATCGGCACGGTGATGAGCCGGCTGTCGCGTGCGCGCAACGCGCTCAAGGAACACCTGCGCGAATACAACGGCTGCAGCCTCGCCGCACCACGGCTTGCGAGGGTCAAATGAAACGCGAGATCTCCGACGAACTGCTGAACGCCTTCGCCGACAACGAACTGGACGGCGCCGAGAAGGCCGAAGTCCTCGAGTGCATCGCCGCCGACGCAGGCCTGCGCGCCAAGGTGTGCGAGACCTGGCACCTCAAGGAACTGGTACGCAGTGCCCATCCGCTCGCCCGGCAGGACGGCGGCAGGAAGAAGCCGTCGTCCTGGCGGCTGTTCGGGCTGCCGCTGGCCGCCTGCCTGCTGCTGATGGTCGGCGCCGGCTCAGGCTGGTTGGCCCACGAGCGGTATGACGAAGCCTGGATCCCGGGCGCCGAATTGAAATCCATCCAGGCACGCAGCAGCGGCGTGCTCCTGCATCTGGTTTCCGGCGACGCGGCCGACATCGACAAGGCGCTGCGCAAGGCCGAGCAGGTCGCCGCGGCACGCGACGTCAATGGCGGTATCATCCAGGTCGAACTGGTGGCCAATGGCCCGGGCATCCGCATGATGCAAGTGGACAATGCCGGCTTGGCGACGCGCATTGCCAAGATGCGCGAGCGGCACAAGAACCTACGGCTGATCGCATGCAACGAGACCATGAACCGGCTGCGCGAACGGGGTGTCGAGGTCACCCTGCAGCCGGCCGTGGACGTGGTGCCGTCGGCCATCGAAGAAATCGCCACCCGGATAGACCAGGGATGGCGCTACTTGCAGGTTTGAAGCAGGTCCAATAGAGGAGGAGACATGAAAAACATCATCACGTTCGGCGCTGCGCTGCTGTTCGGCGTATCGCCATCACTGACTTTTGCCCAGCAAAAGGACCCCGCAGAGGCCGAGTTCGAGAAGTTCCGCGCCGAAATGGAGGATGCCAATCCGGCTGAACTGTTCGAGATGAAGGGCGAGGAACTCTGGAAGCAGAAACGCGGCCCGAACAACGTTTCGCTGGCCGAGAGCTGCGATCTGGGCCAGGGCATTGGCGTGGTCAAGGGCGCCTACGTCGCCATGCCGCGCCACTTCGCCGATGCCGACGCGGTGATGGATGCCGAACGGCGCATCGTCTGGTGCATGGTCGAGAAGCAGGGCTTCAAGTTCGACGACATCGCCAAGAAGCCATTCCAGAGCGCCAATGATCCGGGCGCACCCGACATCACCAACCTGGTCACCTACGTCGCCACCCACTCCAAGGGCATGAAGGTCGCCGTGCCGCTCAAGGACCCGAAAGTGCGCGAGGCCTACGAGACCGGCAAGGAGATCACCAACTATCGCGCCGGCCCCTACGACTTCTCCTGCAACACCTGCCACGGTTCCGACGGCAAGCGCATCCGCATGCAGAACCTGCCCAACCTGTCCACCGGCAAGGGGGCCATCAAGGGCGTGCAGGGCTGGCCGGGCTACCGCATGACCGGCGGCGTGATGCTCACCCACCAGTGGCGCATGAACGACTGCTTCCGCCAGCAACGCTTCCCCGAGCCCAAGTACGCGTCCGAGGTCGTCACCGACCTCCTGACCTACATGATCGGC
>JACRIZ010000066.1 GCA_016235765.1 Rhodocyclales bacterium
GAAGAAGCTGAAGGAGCGCGGCTCCGACCTCACCATCTGCTCGCCGCGCGCCAGCTTCATGGCCCACCCCCTCGGCGACTTCAACGTCAGTTCCACCTGGGCGGCGATCTGCAACGAACTCTGTTATCGCGTTTCGCAACTGTTCCCGGACAACTTCCTCGGCGCCGCCATGCTGCCGCAGTCGCCGGGCGTCGATCCGGCCACCTGCATCCCCGAACTGGAAAAGGCCGTCAAGCAGTACGGCTTCGTCGGCATCAACCTCAATCCCGACCCGTCCGGCGGCCACTGGACCTCGCCGCCGCTGACCAGTCGCCACTGGTATCCGATCTACGAGAAGATGGTCGAGTACGGCATCCCGGCCATGATCCATGTCTCGACCTCGTGCAACGAGTGCTTCCACACCACCGGCGCGCACTACATCAATGCCGACACCACGGCCTTCATGCAGTTGATCCAGGGCGACCTGTTCAAGGATTTCCCGGACATGAAGTTCGTCATCCCGCATGGCGGCGGTGCCGCGCCCTACCACTGGGGCCGCTATCGCGGCCTGGCGCAGGAGCTGAAGAAGCCGCTCCTGGACGACCACCTGCTCAACAACGTCTTCTTCGACACCTGCGTCTACCACCAGCCGGGCATCGACCTGCTGACGCGCGTGATTCCGCTCAAGAACGTATTGTTCGCGTCGGAGATGATCGGCGCGGTCAAGGGCATCGACCCGCAGACCGGCCACAACTTCGACGACACCAAGCGCTACATCGAAGGGGCGGACCTGAGCGCCGAGGAACGTCACATGATCTATGAAGGCAATGCGCGGCGCGTTTATCCGCGCCTCGATGCCGCACTGAAAGCGAAGGGACGCTGAGATGAGCATGAAGAACCAGGGCGTCGTCGTGCAGAAGATTCAGCGCGTCGATCCGCAAGTGATCAAGGGCCTCGCCGAGTGCGGCGTCGCCACCGTCCATGAAGCGCAGGGCCGCATCGGCCTGCTGGCTTCCTATATGCGGCCGATTTATTCGGGCGCCAGCATCGCCGCTTCGGCGATCACGATTTCCGCGCCCCCCGGCGACAACTGGATGATCCACGTGGCCGTCGAGCAGGTCGAGACGGGCGACATCCTTGTCCTGGCGCCGTTCTCGCCCTCGGATGCCGGCTATTTCGGCGACCTCTTGGCGACCTCGGTGCGCGCCCGGGGCGGCGTCGGTCTTGTCATCGACGCCGGCGTGCGCGACATCCGCACCCTGACCGAAATGCAGTTCCCGGTCTGGTCGAAGGCGGTCTGCGCGCAAGGCACGGTCAAGGAAACGCTCGGCTCGGTGAACATCCCCATCGTTTGCGCCGGCGAACTGGTCAATCCGGGCGACGTGATCGTCGCCGACGACGACGGCGTCTGCGTGGTGCGCCGCGAGGACGCGGCCGAAGTGCTGAAGAAGGCCCAGGCGCGCGTCGCCAACGAAGAGTCCAAGCGCTTGCGGCTGGCCGCCGGAGAACTGGGCCTCGATATCTACGACATGCGCGGCAAGCTCGCCGCCAAGGGCCTCAAGTATGTCTGACGCGCTGTCCGGCGGCGTGCGCTGCATGTGGATGCGCGGCGGCACCTCCAAGGGCGGCTACTTCCTGGCCGGCGACCTGCCGGCCGACAAGGCGGCGCGCGACCGGTTCCTGCTCGGCGTCATGGGCTCGCCCGACAAGCGCCAGATCGACGGCATGGGCGGCGCCGATCCGCTGACCTCCAAGGTCGCCGTGGTCAAGCGCTCGGAGCGGCTGGGCGTCGACGTCGATTACCTGTTCCTGCAGGTCTTCGTCGACCAGGCCATCGTCACCGATGCGCAGAACTGCGGCAACATCCTGGCCGGCGTCGGTCCCTTCGCCATCGAGCGGGGGCTGGTGAAGGCGGCGGACGGCGAGACGACCGTGACCATCTTCATGGAGAACACCGACCAGATCGCCGTGGCACGGGTGCAGACGCCCGGCGGCAAGGTCAGCTACGCCGGTGACGCCCACCTCGACGGCGTGCCCGGCACGGCCAGCCCGATCCCTGTGGTGTTCAAGGATACCGCCGGCTCCAGTTGCGGCGCCTTGCTGCCGACCGGCAACGTGGTCGACGTGATCGACGGCGTGGAAGTCACCTGCATCGACAACGGCATGCCGGTGGTGATCGTGCGCGCGGCCGACGTCGGCATCACGGGCGAGGAGACGCGCGATGCGCTCGATGCGAATGTCGCGCTGAAGGCGCGGCTGGAAGCCATCCGCCTCAAGGCGGGGCCGATGATGAATCTCGGCGACGTGCGCGAGAAGACGGTGCCGAAGATGACCATGGTCAGCGCGCCCAAGCGGGGCGGCGTGATTTCGACGCGCACCTTCATCCCGCACCGCTGCCATGCCTCGATCGGCGTGCTGGGCGCGGTCAGCGTCGCCACCGCCTGCGCTCTGCCCGGCAGCCCGGCAGCGCAACTGGCCAAATTGCCCGAGGGCCGCAGCAAGGTCATGCCGATCGAACATCCGATAGGCGAATCGACCATCGTCGTCGAACTCGATGCTGCCGGCGCCGTGGCGACTGCGGCCGTCCTTTTGACCGCCCGCAAGCTGTTCGACGGCGTAGTGTTCGCATAACAAGGAAAACCATGGATCCCGATTACCTGCCGTTCCACCCGAACCCGTCGAAGCCGGCCTTCGTTCCGCCCGCCGGCTCGGTCGATGCGCACTGCCACGTGTTCGGCCCCGGCAACGTCTTTCCCTACGCACCGGAGCGCAAGTACACCCCCTGCGATGCGCCGAAGGAAAGGCTCTTCGCGCTGCGCGACTACCTCGGCTTTGCGCGCAACGTCATCGTCCAGGCGACCTGCCACGGCAACGACAACCGCGCCCTGGTCGATGCGCTGAAGAGTTCCAATGGCATGGCGCGCGGCGTTGCCTCGGTGTCGCGCGACATCAGCGATGCCGAACTCACGGCCTTGCACGAAGCCGGCGTGCGCGGCACGCGCTTCAACTTCGTCAAGCGCCTGGTCGACTTCACGCCGCGCGAGGTGCTGGCGGAGATCGCCGGCCGCATCGCTCCGCTCGGCTGGCACGTGGTGGTCTACTTCGAGGCGCAGGACCTGCCCGAGCTGTGGGACTTCTTCACTTCGCTGCCGACCACGGTGGTGGTCGATCACATGGGGCGACCGGATGTGGGCAAGCCGGTCGATGGTCCGGAGTTCGAACTGTTCGTGCGCCTGATGCGCGAACACAGCAACGTCTGGTCGAAGGTGAGCTGTCCGGAGCGCTTGTCGAAATCCGGCCCGCCCGGCTACGACGACGTGGTGCCCTTTGCCAGGCGGCTGGTCGAGACCTTCCCGGATCGCGTGCTGTGGGGCACCGATTGGCCGCATCCGAACATGAAGTCGCACATGCCCGACGACGGCAAGCTGGTGGACTACCTGCCGCGCATCGCGCCGACGGCCGCCTTGCAGCAGGCGCTGCTGGTGGACAACCCGATGCGCCTCTACTGGGCATGATCCATCGAAATCCTTCATGGCAGGAATGCGCCATGCCCCGTTTATCCATGATTGCATAGCGGGAATAATGATTCCCATGCGGGGCGGTACCGGAGGGGGCCGCCTTGACGCAGACAACAATCCAGGAGACATGCCTTGAAGTCACCGCATATCAGCATCCCGGGTACCACGATCTTCGACGGCAGCGAGGCCCGCAGGGGTTACGCGCTGAACAAGATGTGCTACTCGTTCAACGAGAAGGCCAACCGCGACGAATTCCTCAAGGACGAGGATGCCTATTGCACGAAGTACGGCCTCAACGCGCAACAGCGTGCCGCCATCGCCGCCAAGAACGTGCTGCAACTGCTCGCTGCGGGCGGCAACGCCTACTACCTGGCGAAGTTCGGCGGCATCTTCGGGCTGGACATGCAGGACATCGGCGCCCAGCAGACGGGCATGACCAAGGACGAATTCAAGGCGAAGCTCGTCGCCGCGGGGAAATAATCATGGCCAAGATCGTAGGCGTCGTCACCACTTCCCACGTGCCCGCCATCGGCGGCGCGATCCACAAGGGTATCCAGCACGAGCCGTACTGGAAGCCGTTCTTCGATGGTTTCCCGAAGATCCGCGAGTGGCTGGCCAAGGTCAAGCCGGATGTCGCCATCGTCGTGAACAACGACCACGGCCTCAACTTCTTCCTCGACAAGATGCCGACCTTCGCCATCGGCGCCGCGCCCGAGTACAAGAACGCCGACGAAGGCTGGGGCATCCCGGTGCTGCCGCCCTTCAAGGGCAACGAGGACCTGTCGTGGCACCTGGCCGAATCGCTGATCGGCGACGAGTTCGACATGGTCACCTGCCAGGAAATGGTGGTCGACCACGCCTTCACGCTGCCGATCGCGCTGTTGTATCCCGACATGAAGTGGCCGATCAGCGTGGTGCCGATCAACGTCAACACCGTGCTGTTCCCGACGCCGTCCGCCAAGCGCTGCTACGCGCTGGGGCAGGCCATCGGCCGCGCGGTCGAGGCCTTCCCGCAGGATCTGAAGGTGGTGGTGATCGGTACCGGCGGCCTGTCGCACCAGCTCGAAGGCGAGCGCGCCGGCTTCATCAACAAGGAGTTCGACATCAGGTTCATGGACAGCCTGACCGGCGATCCGACCTGGGCCACCCAATACACGGACCGCGAACTGGTCAAGCACACGGGTACCCAGGGCATCGAACTGCTGAACTGGCTGACCGCGCGCGCCACGATGTCGGGCAAGGTGACCGAACTGCATCGCAACTACCACATCCCGATCTCGAACACGGCAGCGGCCACCATGCTGCTCGAGCACGCGGCCTGATCGGCAGCTAAGCTCCTGATCTGCGCGCCGGCGGAGTCTTCCGTCGGCGCGTCTTCGCTTGCGGCGCACGGCTGCCTTTGTCGTCGGCCGGCGGCGGTGCCAGGGCCTGCTGGGAACGCTGCCGTACCAGGGCCATCACCGACTGCTGGGTGAGCGTGCTCGGCCGGCGCGAGCTGACGGCCAGCATCAGCTTGCTGCGCAGGCGCGGCCTGATCGGGCGGGCGACGAAGGCGGCCGGCGTGCCCAGCACACGCACCGCATTCGCCGACAGGACCGCGCAGCCGGCGCCGTCTGCCACCAGGTCGAGGATGGCCGCGACGCCGTCGATTTCCAGGGCGATGGTCGGCCGGCAGCCGATGCTGGCCATTTCCACTTCGACCAGGGTGCGGATGGCGTTCGGCCGCGACGGAATCACCAGCGGCATGGCCGCCAGTTCGCGCAGCGAAATCGGCTTGACGCTGCCGGCGACGTCTTCCTTGCGCTGGATCAGGAACAGATCCTCCTCGAGCAGCAGGGCGGCATCGACGTCCGGCGACGGGGTCGGGTTGAAGAGCAGGGCGATGTCGAGACGGCCGGCGATCAGCAGCTCCTGCATGGTGGCCGTCAGGCCCTCGATGATCGAGACGCGCGCCTCCGGCAGCACCGCCCGGCAGGCGCCGATCAACGGCACGGCCAGCACCTTGGACAGGCTGGGCGGCAAGCCCAGCGCCACGCGGCCGGTGAGGGCGCCGCGGGCGCGATCCAGTTCCTCGCGGGTGCGCTCCACCTGGTGCAGGATGCCGCGCGCATGCTCGAGCAGCAGGCGTCCGGACTCGGTGGTGGTCACGCCGCGACCGTTCCTGATCAGCAGGTTCTGGCGCACCTCGACTTCGAGCAGGCGGATCTGCCGGCTCAGGGCGGGCTGGGCGATGTCGAGCGCGATCGAGGCGCGCGTGAAGCTGCCCAGCTCGGCGACGC
The DNA here is from genome assembly GCA_016235765.1 of Rhodocyclales bacterium. Taxonomy (GTDB): domain Bacteria; phylum Pseudomonadota; class Gammaproteobacteria; order Burkholderiales; family Rhodocyclaceae; genus Fen-999. Next base: position 5,777 of record JACRIZ010000066.1, read on the forward strand.
GCACGAAGTATTCGAGTTGTTTGAGGTCCATGTTCCCGCCAGTTTAGGTGAATTTTGTATGTGAGCGCGTCAGCTATCGCAGAATCAAATAGCTGCTAGCCGGCTGCGGACCTGTCGCGGCGGGACGCTGGCCGCGACAATGTGCCGGCACATCTCGTTCGCCTGCAACCAGTCATTGAGGACGCCTATGCTTTACCAAGCCCCGTTGCGCGACATGCAGTTCATCCTGGAACACCTGGTCGGCTTCGATGCCATCACGGCCCTGCCGGGCTGCGCGGAAGTGACGCCCGACCTGGCTGCGGCGGTGCTCGACGAGGCGGCCAGGTTTGCCACCGGCGTGCTGGCGCCGCTCGACCGGCCGGGCGACCGCCAGGGTTGCCGGCTCGAAGGCGGCCAGGTGCGCACGCCGGGCGGTTGGCAGGATGCCTGGCGCCAGTTCGCGGCCGGCGGCTGGCTGGGGCTGGGCATGGCCACCGAACACGGCGGCCAGGGCCTGCCGAAGATACTGGCGACGCCGGTCAGCGAAATGTGGAGTTCGGCCAACCTGTCCTTCTCGCTGCTGCCGCCGCTCAATGCCAGCGCCTCGGAAGCGCTGCGGCTGGCCGCCGACGAACGGCTCAAGGCCATGTACCTGCCGCAATTGGCGAGCGGCGAATGGGCCGGCACCATGTGCCTCACCGAAAGCCAGGCCGGCTCCGACCTGGGGGCGATCCGTACCCGCGCCGTGGCGCATGCGGACGGCAGCTATCGCCTGTTCGGCCAGAAGATCTTCATCACCTACGGCGACCATGAGCTGACCTCGAACATCGTGCATCTCGTGCTGGCCCGCACGCCCGACGCGCCGCCGGGGGTCAAGGGCATCTCGATGTTCGTGGTGCCCAAGTTCCTGGTCGGCGCCGATGGTTCGCTCGGGGCGCGCAACGATGTGCAATGCGTCGCCATCGAGCACAAGCTCGGCCTGCACGGCAGTCCGACCTGCGTCATGAGTTTCGGCGAGGCCGGCGGCGCGGTCGGTTACCTGGTCGGCGAGGTCGGTCGCGGCCTCGAATACATGTTCGTGATGATGAACGAGATGCGCTTCGGCAGCGGCCTGCAAGGCCCGGCGCTGGCCGAGCGGGCCTATCAGCAGGCGGTCGCCTTCGCCCGCGAGCGCGTCCAGGGACGCGGCCGCGCCGGTGCGCCAGTGCCCATCATCCAGCATGCCGACGTCAAGCGCATGTTGCTGACCATGCGTGCCAAGCTGATGGCCGCGCGCACGCTGTCGTACGTGGCCGCCGGCTGGTTCGACATCGCCGCGCGTCACGAGGACGACGTTGTCGCCGGGAAGCACCGGCGCCTGGTCGATCTGCTGATGCCCGTGCTCAAGGGCTGGAACACGGAGGTCGGCAACGAGGTTTGCGAACTGGCGGTGCAGATCCACGGCGGCGCCGGTTTCGTCGAAGAGACCGGCATCGCCCAACACTACCGGGACGCCCGCATCACCACGATCTACGAAGGCACCACCGGCATCCAGGCCGGCGACCTGGTCGGGCGGAAGATCCTGCGCGAAGGCGGCGCGACGCTGACCATGCTGGTGGCCGAACTGCGCACTGCCAGTGCGGAACTGGCGACTGCCGGGCTGGCAGCCATGTCGACGCGCTTCGCGGCCGCCATCAACGACGTCGAGGCAACGCTGCGCTGGATACTCGAGTGCGGCAACGAACGCCTGGCCGAAGTCCAGGCCGGGTCGGTGCCGGTACTGCGGCAACTCGGCCTGGTTTGCGGCGCCTGGCAATTGGGTCGGGCGGCGCTGGCGGCGCATCGTCTCGGCGGGGTGGGCGATGGCGCCTACCATCGGGGCATGGTCGGATTGGCGGAATTCTATTTTGCCCATTTGCTGCCCCAGGCCAGCGCCTGGGCCGCGGCGGCCAGTGCCGGAGCGGCGCCATGCATCGAATTTCCGGAGGAATTGCTGTAATCACCGAAATGGCATACCGGGTCGCAGCGATATGCCGAAGTGCGATAACTGATAGTTTGCTTTGCCGCTGTTCAATCGCACTGCACCACGCGGACAATCGAATCACAAGAAGAGAATTCCAATCCGGCCAAGCCGGCAAATTGCGAGGAGGAGACATGAGGAATATCCGGCTGCGTTCGTCGGGGCTGTGGGCCGTACTTGCCACCCTGGCGACATTGATGGTTCCCGCGACGGTCGTCGCGGCGGAGCCCGTGAAGATCGGCCTGATCCTGCCGATGAGCGGACCGTTTGCGTCCACCGGCAAGGAGATCGAATCGGCTGTGCGCGTCTATCAGAAGACGCACGGCGACAGCGTCGCCGGCCGCAAGGTCGAGATCATCCTCAGGGATGACGGCGGCACGCAACCCGACGTGACCAAGCGCCTGGCCCAGGAACTGGTGACCAAGGACCACGTCCAGGTGATTGCCGGCTTCGGCCTGACGCCGCTGGCTATGGCCTCGGCGCCGATCGCCACCCAGGCGAAGGTGCCGATGGTGGTGATGGCGGCGGCGACCTCGATCATTCCGACCAAGTCGCCCTACATCGTCCGTACCGGCTTCACGCTGCCGCAGGTAACGGCACCGCTGGCCGACTGGGCCGTCGCGCACAAGGAACTGAAGATCCGCAGCGTGATCACCATGGTCACCGACTACGGTCCGGGCATCGATGCCGAGAAGACCTTCGTTTCCCGCTTCACGGCTGGCGGCGGAAAGGTGGTCGAGAGCCTGCGTGCCCCGCTGCAGAACCCCGACTTCGCGCCTTTTCTGCAGCGGATCAAGGACGCCAAGCCCGATGCCGTGTTCATCTTCGTTCCGTCGGGTGTCGGTACCGCGGTCATGAAGCAGTTCGCCGAGCGCGGCCTCGACAAGGCCGGTATCCGGCTGATCGCCACCGGCGACCTGACCGACGACAACGAGATGGAGAACATCGGGGCCGCAGCCCAGGGCGTGGTCACCAGCTTCCACTACTCGGCGGCCCACGATTCGCCCGAGAACAAGGCCTACGTGGCCGAGATGGCGAAGCTCGGCGTGCGCGCCAACTTCCATTCGGTCGGCGGCTACGATGGCATGCACGTGATCTACGAAGCGCTGAAGAAGACCGGCGGCGACAGCAACGGCGACAAGCTGCTGGCGGCCATGAAGGGCCTGTCCTGGCTCTCCGTGCGCGGACCGGTGACGCTCGATGCCGAGACGCGCGACATGATCCAGACCGTCTACATCCGCCGCGTTGCGAACGTCAAGGGCGTCTGGTCGAACGTCGAGTTCGACAAGGTGGAGAAGTTCAAGGACCCCGGCGTGCAATAGGCCGCCTTTGCAGCCGGCCGCCCGCAGAGGCGGCCGCCACGACAATCATGAGGAGACGTTAACGTGAAACAGATTCGTTCGCTGTTGCTGGGTGTGGTCGCCGTCGGTTTTGCCGCGCTGGTCCATGCCGCAGAGCCGATCAAGGTCGGTCTGCTGACCCCTTACTCCGGTCCGTTCGCCGACATGGGCCGCTTGATCGACGCCGGCGTCAAGGCCTATGTGAAGGCGCACGGCGACACGGTGGCCGGCCGCAAGATCGAGGTCATCACCCGCGACACCACCGGCCCGGCGCCGGAAGTCGGCAAGCGCCTGGCGCAGGAACTGGTGGTGCGCGACCAGGTCGATTTCCTGATGGTCGGCGGCTTTACCCCCGAGACCCTGACCGCCGGCACGGTCGCGTCGGCGGCCAAGAAGCCGCTGCTGGTCGTCAACGCCTCGTCGTCGAACATCACCGACAAGATTCCCTACGGCGTCCGCTACTCGTTCAGCTTCCGGCAGATCACCCAGCCGCTCGGCGCCTGGGCGGCGAAGAACGGCATCAGGCGCATGATGACCCTGGTCTCCGACTACGGCCCCGGCATCGATTGCGAGAACGCCTTCAAGGACGGCTTCACCAGCAACGGCGGCACGATCGTGGAATCGGTGCGCACGCCGCTCAAGAGCCCGGAGTTCGGTCCCTTCATCCAGAAGGTCAAGGATGCCAAGCCGGAAGCGCTGTTCGTCTGGGTGCCTTCCGGCGACCAGGCGCTGAACGTCGTCAAGACCTACTATGAGCGCGGCCTGGACAAGGCGGGCATCAGGCTGGTCATCCTCGGCGACGACATCGACGAGCCGGTGTTCAACGCGCTCGGCGACAAGGTCAAGGGCCTGGTCACCAGCCTGCATTACTCGACCGCCCACCCGACCGCGGAGAACAAGAAGTTCCTCAAGGCCTTCGCCGAAGTCACCGGCAACGCGATCCAGCCGACCTTCATGTCGGTGGCTGCCTACGACGGCATGGCCGCGATCTACGAGGCGGTGAAGCGGCAGAACGGCGATCTCGCGGATGGTGCCAAGACCCTGGACATCCTCGCCAATCTCCAGTTCGAGAGCCCGCGCGGCAAGATCGTCATCGATCCGAAGACGCGCGACGTCGTCCAGGCCGTCTACATCCGCCGCGTCGAGCCGCATAATGGCAGGCTCGAGAACGTGGAATTCGAAACCATCCCTGACGTGAAGCCGTGATCGGAAACTTCCTCGGCGTCCTGTTCGACGGCATTGCCTACGGCAGCCTGCTGTTCCTGATCGGCATCGGCCTGTCGGTGACCATGGGTCTGATGAACTTCGTCAATCTGGCCCATGGCGCCTTCGCCGCCATGGGCGGTTATGTCTGCGTGACGGCAATGAACCAACTGGGCGTGCCCTTCCTGGCCACGCTGCCGGTCGCCTTCATTGCTACCGCCCTGATGGGCGTCGTCCTCGAGCGGACGCTGTACCAACGACTGTACAAGGCGACGCCGCTCGACCAGGTGCTGTTTTCCATCGGTCTCACCTTCATGGCGGTCGCCGGCATGACCTACGTCTGGGGACCCACCCAGCAGCCCGTGCGCCTGCCCGAATTCCTGACCGGGCAGGTGCATCTCCTCGGCCTCGACCTCGGCGTCTATCGCCTGTTCCTGATCGTCATCGTGGTCTTCGTCACGGCGGCGCTGGTCTATCTGGTCGACCGCACCCGCTTCGGCGCCCAGGTGCGCGCCTCGGTCGATAACCAGCAGGCCTCGGCCGGACTGGGCATCAACGTCAATCGCGTTTTCGCCCTGACCTTTGCCCTCGGTTCCGGCCTGGCCGGCCTCGGCGGCGGCCTCGGCATCGACGTGCTCGGCCTCGATCCGAGTTTTCCCTTCAAGTACATGGTGTACTTCCTGCTGGTCGTGGCCGTCGGCGGCGCCGGCAGCATCAAGGGCACGCTGGTCGCCGCGCTGGTGCTGGGCATCTTCGACGTGGCCGGCAAGTACTACGCACCGCAGATCGGCGCCTTCGTCATCTATGCGCTGATGGTGGTCCTGCTGGTACTGTTCCCCGCCGGTCTCTACGGAAAGAAAGCATGACCGGATCGCAGACCTACCGCTTGCCCGACGGTCGCTGGCAGAAGGCCGAGATCGTCTTCTGGCTGCTGCCCATCGTCGTTTACTTCGTCGCCAGCGACTATCTGCTGCTGGCCAGCCAGATCTTCATCGTCGGCCTATTCGCGCTCTCGCTGGACCTGATCCTCGGCTATGCCGGCATCGTTTCGCTTGGCCACGCCGCCTTCTTCGGCGTCGGCGCCTACACCGCCGGCCTGCTGGCCAGCCACGGCTGGGGCGAGCCGCTGTCCGGACTCCTGCTCGGCGGCATCGTCGCCGCACTGGTCGGCTGGGTCGCCAGCTTCATGGTCGTGCGCGGCCGCGACCTGACCCAGTTGATGGTGACGCTGGGCATCGGCCTGATGCTGTTCGAGGCGGCCAACAAGGCGGCCTTCATCACCGGCGGGGTCGACGGCCTGTCGGGCATGGCGATGGACAAGGTGCTGGGCATCTTCGAGTTCGACCTCTACGGCAAGGTCGCCTACTGGTACAGCCTGGCCGTGCTGTTCGTCGTCTTTCTCGTCGTGCGCCGCACGGTGTATTCGCCGTTCGGCCTTGGCCTGCGCGGCCTGCACTACGGCCCGAAGCGCATGCCGGCCATCGGTGCCTCGGTATATCGGCGCCAGGTCGTGGTGTTCACCGTCGGCGCCGGCGTCGCCGGCATCGCCGGTGCGCTGCTGGCGCAGACCACGCAGTTCGTCGGCCTCGACAGCCTCAGTTTCCATCGTTCGGCGGAACTCATGATCATGCTCGTGCTCGGCGGTACCGGGCGGCTCTACGGCGGCCTGGTCGGCGCGGCCATCTTCATGGTGGCGCAGAACTATCTGGCCGACCTGAATCCGGTTTACTGGCAATTCTGGATCGGCCTGCTGCTGGTGCTGGTCGTCATGTTCGCCCACGGCGGCGTGCTGGGCGGGCTGGCGGCCCTGCGGCAGCGCCGGACGAAGGAGGCGACGAAATGAGCGTCGCCCTGCGTACCGAAGGCCTGTCGAAAAGCTGGGGCGCCTTCAAGGCCAACAGCGACGTAAATCTCACGCTCAAGGTCGGCGCCCGTCATGCCTTGATCGGCCCGAACGGCGCCGGCAAGACCACCTTCATCAACCTGCTGACCGGCGTCTATGCGCCGAGCGCCGGGCGCGTCTTCCTCGACGGGCAGGACGTGACCGCCTTGCCGCAGCACCAGCGCGTCAAGCGCGGCATGACGCGCACCTTCCAGATCAACACGCTGTTCCCCGGCCTCACGGTGCTCGAATCGGTGGTGCTGGCGATCTGCGAGCGCAAGGGCACCTGCGGGCGCTGGTGGCGCACGGTGGCCTCCCAGAAGGAGGAGATCGCCGAAGCGATGGAACTGCTGGCCACGCTGGGGCTCGCCGCCGACGCCGATACCGAGACGCGTCAGTTGGCCTATGGCCGGCAGCGCCTGGTCGAGATTGCCCTGGCGCTGGCGACCAATCCCAAGTTGCTGCTGCTCGACGAGCCGGCCGCGGGCATTCCGGCGGCGGAGAGCCGCGAACTGTTTTCGGTGATCGATCGCCTGCCGCGCGACGTCACCATCCTCTTCATCGAGCACGACATGGGACTGGTCTTCAGATTCGCGGAACGCATCACCGTCCTGGTCGGCGGCCGGGTGCTCACCGAAGGCACGCCCGAGGAGATCGCGGCCGACCAGCGCGTCAAGGAAGTCTATCTGGGCGAGGCGACCCACCATGGCTGACTTTCTGCGTTTCGAAGGCGTCACTGCCGGGTACGACGAATCGGTCGTGCTCGAAGAGGTTTCGTTCTCGCTCGGCGAGGGCGAGAGTCTGGCACTGCTCGGCCGCAACGGCGTCGGCAAGACGACCCTGCTGGTGACGCTGATGGGCTTCACCCGCATGCACAAGGGCGACATCCGCCTGCACGGCAACACCATCGCGCATCTGGCGCCGCATCGCCGCGCCCAGGCCGGCCTGGGCTGGGTGCCGCAGGAGCGCTTCATGTTCCCGTCGCTGACGGTCGAGGAGCACCTGACGGCGGTCGCCCGGCCGGGGCCCTGGAACCTCAGGCGCGTGTACGAAATCTTCCCGCGCCTGGAAGAGCGCAAGGCGAATTTCGGCAATCAGCTCTCCGGCGGCGAGCAGCAGATGCTGGCCATCGCCCGGGCGCTGATGGTGAATCCGAAGCTGCTGCTGCTCGACGAACCCATGGAAGGCCTGGCGCCGGTGATCGTCCAGGAACTGCTGGGCGTGATCCGCGAACTGGTGGAAGAGGGCGGCATGTCGGTGATCATCGTCGAACAGCACGCGCGACTGGCGCTGGCCGTCACCAGCAAGGCGATCGTGCTCGATCGCGGCCAGGTCGTACACGTCTCCGACAGCCAGTCGCTGCTGGACGACGCAGAAAAACTGAATCGCCTCGTGGCGATCGCGTAGTAGTGGACAACAGAGAGAGAACCCATGCCCAAGGCACTCAACGTCATCAAGGATGAGCATAGATCCCTGGGGGCGATCATGCACGGCTTCCTGTTCCTGGTGGACGAGATCAGGGCCGGACGCATGCAGCCCGACTTCAAGCTGCTGAATGCGATGCTCTACTACCTGGAAAACTTCCCCGAGAAGCTGCACCACCCGAAGGAAAACGAGTTCCTGCACCGCTATCTGCGCCTGCGCAGTCCCGAAGCCAATGCCTTGCTCGAGGTGGTCGAGGAGGAGCATCGCCACTCGCACGCCCAGTCGCAGGTGATGATCGAGGCACTGCGCAACTACGAGCAGAACGGCGACGCGGCACGCGACGCCTTCCTCGACGCGGTGAAGAGCTATGCCGAATTCCAATGGCGCCACATCGAGCGCGAGGAAGACCTGATCCTGCCCTTGGCGGTCAAGGTCCTCCAGCCCGAGGACTGGGCCGCGATCGACGAGGCGTTCAGCGCCCACCAGGATCCCTTCACTTCGTATGAACACATCAAGGAGTTCCGGCAGTTGTTCCGGGAGATCGTGCGCCTTGCCCCGCCGCCGATAGGCGTGGGGCCGGCCAACACCGGATAGGGGACTCGTCACATCCCACCGAAAGGAACGACCGCGGAATCCCGAATTGCCGCGGCAGGGACGGTTTTTGCCTCGACAAACGCAAGTCGGGGTTGTTGGAGGGGCGGCCCGCAAGGCCGATTCATTAGAAAAAAGGAGGAGCACACATGCAAGACAAGCTGAGTTTGACCCGCCCGCGCCTGCTGGCCGCGGCGATTGCCGGCCTGCTGGCCGCCGCCGCCGTACCCGCGCTGGCCGATGCCGAAACCGACGCCCTGCGGCGCGAACTGGCCGAGCAGCGCAAGCTGATCGAGAAGCTGCTGGCCGATCGCGAGGCCGACAAGAAGGCCGCTCCCGTGGCCGCAGCGCCTGCCGCCGCCGCTCCGGCGCCGGCTGCCGTCACCAGCACGCCCGGGGTGCGCATCTACGGCATCCTCGACGGCGGCATCGAGCACCTTACCAACGTTCGCGATACCACCAACACTACGCAAGGCAGCCTGACGCGCATGCCCAGCATCACAGCCACCCTGCCTTCGCGCGTCGGCATCGCCGGCACCAAGGATCTGGGCGACGGCTACAAGGGCATCGCCACCGCGGAAATCGGCTTCAACACCGATGACGGCACCCTGGGTCAGGGCGGCCGCCTGTTCGGCCGGCAGCTTTTCGCCGGCGTGGAGACTCCCTTCGGCGCCATGACCTACGGCCGCCAGTGGTCCATGCTGCTTTACGCCATGATGGGTTCCGACCTGCTCGGACCGAACATCTACGCCCTCGGCTCGATGGACCCCTACCTGGCGAGCATGCGCTACGACAATTCCGTGGCCTGGCGCGCCAAGTTCGGCGGCTTCTCGGCCGGTGCCCTCTACTCGACCGGCCGCAGCGTGGTCGCGAATGGCGGGGCTCCGGCCGCCGGCAACTGCGCCGGCGAAATCGCCGGCACCAACCAGTGCCGCGGCTGGTCGGTCATGGCGGGGTACGCCGATCCCGCCTGGGGGGTGTCGGGCGCCGTCGACGAGCAGCGTGGCGGCAATGGCGCGGCTGCGCCGTTCTTCAACGGCTCGGCACCGATTCCCTTCACGCGCGCCGCCGACAAGGATCGCCGCACCAACCTGGGCGGCTACGTCAAGTTCGGGCCGGCCAAGGTCGGCGCCGGCTGGCTGGGCCGCAAGGTCGACGCGGCAGCGGGCACGACCAAGTCGGATGCCTACTACCTGACCGCGGCTTACACGCTGACCGACAAGGTCACCATCGACGGCGGCTGGAACCGGATGACCAACGACGACCAGGACCGCAACGCCAACCTGTACGTGCTGCGCGGCTTCTACAGCCTCGACAAGGCGCTGGTTGCCTACCTGCAGATGGGCCATATCGCCAACAGCGAGCTGGCTTCCTACGCGCTGTCGGTCGGGCCGAACGTGGCGCCGCCTGCCGGCGGTTCGCAAACCGGTACCATGGCAGGTTTGCGCTACATGTTCTGACCTGCGGGAAGGTGGACGATCCGGGTCGGCCTGCTGCCGGCCCGGGCCGCCTTCGGTCCCGCGCAAGATTTCAGGAGGCTCGCATTACTTCCGTCCGCACTGCCGCTTCCGCCGGCGCCAGCCACCTCGATCTCGACGGGCGGCTGCTCAAGCTGCTGGTCGTCCTGGTCGAGGAAGGCTCCCTGACCCGGGCGGCCGAGCGGCTCGATACGACCCAGTCGGCGGTCAGCCATCAGTTGGCCAACCTGCGCCGCATCGTCGGCGATCCCCTGTTCGTCAAGGCGGGGCGCGGCGTCGTCGCCACGGCGCGCGCGGTCGAACTGGCCGAGCGGGCGCGTGGCCTGCTGGACGGCATGCGCGCATTCGCCGACAGCGGCTCCTTCGATCCCGCCGGGCTCGACGGCGAATTCGTCATTTCCGCCAACGATTTCCAGCGCGACCTGCTGCTGCCAGAGCTGCTGGTCCGCCTGCGCGCGGCGGCGCCGCGCATCCGCCTGCGCGTGATTCCCTCGAACGTCCCCGGCGCGGAGCTGTTGCGCGAGGACCGTTGCCACCTGATCGTCACGCCGCGGCCGCCGCCCGCCGGCGACGTGCTGCAGCGCCGGCTGTTCGAGGATCGCTACGTCTGCTTCTACGATCCAGCCGTGCGCAAGGCGCCGGCTTCGCTCGCCGAGTACCTGGAGGCCGAGCACCTGACGGTGGTCTACGAATCGCGCGGGCCGCTCGACATCGATCGCGAACTGGCGGAGCGTGCCATCGTGCGCCGCTTCGCCGCCGTGGTGTCGAACTTCTCCGGCATTCCGCCCTTCCTGCGCGCCAGCCGCTACCTGGCGACTCTGCCGTCGCTGTTGGGCAAGGAACTGCTGCGCGACTTCGCGCCGACGACGCTGCCGTTCGCCTGCGCGCCGATGCCGATGTACATGGTCTGGCACCAGCGCGACCACCGCAATCCCGCCCATCGCTGGCTGCGCGATGCACTCGCCGCACTAGCCGCGGAGCGCACGGTTGCCTGACACTGTGAACACACTATTTCTGCTCTGTGGCCTGCTGTGCGACGAGGAGGTCTGGGCGGGGCAGGCGGCCGAGCTTGGCCAGCGCCATGACGTGCGGGTCGTCAGCTTCCGGGGCTTCGATTCGATCGGCGCGATGGCCGCGCACGTGCTCGACAGTGCGCCCGCCCGCTTTTCGCTGGCGGGGCATTCGATGGGCGGGCGCGTCGCGCTGGAGGTCTATCGCCGCGCGCCGCAGCGCGTCGACCGTCTGGCGCTGCTTGACACCGGCTACGAGCCGGTCGCGCCGGGCGAAGCCGAGCGGCGGGCCGTGTTGGTGAACAAGGCACTTGCCAAAGGCATAATGGCCATTGCGGAAACCTGGGCACGGCCGATGATCGCGCCCTGCAACCAGCCGGTCGTGCTCGATCCGGTCGTGGCCATGGTTGGCCGAATGTCCGGCGAGATCTACGCGGGGCAGACGCGCGCACTGCTGAATCGTCCGGATGCGACGGCAGTCCTCGCGGCCATCGATTGCCCGACGTTGGTTGTCTGCGGGGCGCAGGATGCCTGGAGTCCCGCGGACCGACATGAGCGCATGAGGGCGTTGATTCCCGACGCCGAGTTGAAGGTCATCGACGACTGCGGCCACATGTCGACGATGGAGCGGCCGGCGGAAGTGCTGGCTGCATTGCAGCAATGGCTGGAGTCAGAAGAGCAGGTCGTCGCAACCACACAACAGAAGGAGAGAAGACAATGAAGACAAGTTTGCGTGCCGCGCTCGGCGGCGTTATGGCGATGGTAATGGCCGGTGCGGCGGCGGCTGCCGAACCGCTCAAGATCGGCCTGATCCTGCCCATGTCGGGGCCCTTTGCGGCTTATGGCAAACAGATCGAGAACGGCGTGCGCCTCTACCTGAAGCAGAATGGCGACAGCTTTTCCGGCCGCAAGGTCGAACTCATCCTCAAGGACGACACCGGCGTGGCGCCCGAGATCAGCAAGCGCGCCGCGCAGGAACTGGTGGTCAAGGACAAGGTGGACGTCCTCGCCGGCTTTGGGCTCACCCCCTCGGCCTTCGCCGTCGCCCCGATCGCCACCGAGGCGAAGAAGCCGATGGTGGTGATGAACGCCGCCACCTCGGCCATTACCACCAAGTCCGAGTACATCCTGCGCACCTCCATGACCCTGCCGCAGATCACCGCCCCCATCGCCAGTTGGGCCGCCAGGAACGGCATCAGGAAGGTGTTCACCGTGGTTGCCGACTACGGCCCCGGTCATGACGCCGAGACGCAGTTCAAGAAGACCTTCACCGCCGCAGGCGGCGAAATCGTCGGCGAAGTGCGCACGCCGATGAAGAACCCGGACTTCTCGCCCTTCCTGCAGCGCATCAAGGACGCCCACCCGCAGGCCGTGTTCCTGTTCGTCCCGGCCGGCGAGCAGGGCATCTCCTTCATGAAGGGCTTCGCCGAGCGCGACTTGGCCAAGGCAGGCATCAAGCTGATCGCCACCGGCGACCTGGTCGATGAGGATGTGCTCGACGCCATCGGCGACCCGGCGCTCGGCACCACCAACTCCTTCCACTACGCCGAGGCGCACAAGTCGCCGGAGAACAAGGCCTACACCGAGGCCTACTACAAGGCCTACCCGAACAGCCGGCCGAACTTCATGTCGGTGGCCGGCTACGACGGCATGCACCTGATCGCCGAAGCGCTGAAGAAGACCGGCGGCAACGCCGAGGGCGACGCCTTCGTCGCGGCGGCCAAGGGCATGAAGTGGATGAGCCCGCGCGGCCCGATCGGCATCGACCCGGTGACGCGCGACATCGTCCAGACCATCTACGTGCGCAAGGTCGAGCGCGTCGGCGCCAAGCTGCAGAACGTCGAGTTCGACCAGGTGCCGGAGTTCCGGGACCCGGGCAAGCCCTGACAGGAAAAGTCAGTCGCGGTGGCGCGCCACCGCGGCGGCTTTCAGCGCGGCGCGGACCACGGGCTTGAGTTCGCCATCGCCATGCGCTGCGACGTATGCGGCGAGCTCGGCACGCATGCGCGGTTCCCAGAATTTCCGCAGGTGTTCGGCCACGCCGGCCACGCCTTGATCGGCGTCCGGCATCGCCTCGAAGAAGGCGCCGATCTGGTTGGCCATCCTGACCAGGCGGGCTGTGCTCATGCTTCGAGTCCTTGCAGTCGTTGGGCGTGGCAGTAGACCGCGCAGTCGTCGTTGCGCAGGAAGCCGACCAGGGTGACGCCGAGCCGCTCGGCGAGCCGCACGGCAGCGGCCGTCGGCGCAGATACGGCGCCCAGGATGCCGAAGCCCAGTGCCGCCGCCTTCTGCACCATCTCGAAGCTGGCGCGGCTGGTGACGATCAGCGCGCCGTCGGCTCGGCCGCCGCTGCGCAGCAGGGCGCCGAGTGTCTTGTCGAGCGCGTTGTGGCGGCCGACATCCTCGCGCACGAAGTCCGGATTGCCGGCCGGGTCGATGCGGGCCGCCGCATGGGCGGCGCCAGTGGCCTGCTGCAGGTGCTGGTGGCGCGGCAGGCGGCGCATGCCTTCGTAGAGCGCCGGCAGCGGAAAAGTCAGTCCCGGCGGTACGCCTGCCAGGTCGCGTGCCACCTGCGCGAGGCTTTCGGTGCCGCACAGGCCGCAGCCGGTACGGCCGGCCAGCGTGCGCCGCCTCTCCTTGAGCTGCGCGAAAGCGGCGCCGGCGATGTCGATGGCCAGCGTGATGCCGCCTTCTCCTTCCCGCACGTCGAGGCCGAGGACGTCGGCCGGGGACGGGACAATGCCTTCGGACAGGCTGAAGCCGAATGCCAGGTCTTCGAGGTCGGCCGGCGTAGCCAGCATCACGGCGTGGGCGATACCGTTGTATTCGAACGCGACCGGCACCTCCTCGGCGACGGCATCTGGCTGCCGGCCCCGGTCCGGCCGCAGTACCTGCAGGTGGGTGAGCGTACTCATGCCATCCGTCTTCCGACCTGTACCGCCGTGACCTTGTACTCCGGGCAATTGGTCGCCCAGTCGGAGTTGTCGGTGGTGACGATATTAGCGCCCGACTCCGGGAAGTGGAAGGTGGTGTAGACCACGCCCGGCTGCACGCGCTCGGTGACGCTGGCGCGCAGCACCGTGGCGCCGGCGCGCGACTGGATGCTGGCCCAGTCGCCGTCCTTGATGCCGCGCTCCTCGGCGTCGTGGGGGTGGATCTCCAGCCGGTCCTCGGCGTAGAAGCGCAGGTTCTCCGTGCGCCGCGTCTGCGCGCCGACGTTGTATTGCGACAGCACGCGGCCGGTGGTGAGCAGCAGCGGGAAGCGGCGCGTCACCTTCTCGTCGGTCGGCACGTATTGCGTGACCATGAAGCGGCCCTTGCCGCGCACGAAGCCGTTCACGTGCATGGTCGGCGTGCCCTCGGGCGCGGCGTCGTTGCACGGCCACTGCACGCTGCCCAGGCGTTCGAGCAAGGCGTAGCTGACGCCGGCGAAACCGGGCGTCAGCCGCGCGATTTCGGCCATGATCTCTGACGGATGCCCGTAGCGCATCGGGTAGCCGAGCGCGTTGCTGAGCGCCATGGTCGTTTCCCAGTCGGCCTTGCCGGCCAGCGGCGGCATCACCTTGCGCACGCGCGAGATGCGGCGCTCGGCGTTGGTGAAGGTGCCGTCCTTTTCCAGGAAGGAGGCGCCGGGCAGGAAGACGTGCGCGAACTTGGCGGTCTCGTTGAGGAACAGGTCCTGCACCACCACGCATTCCATCGCCGCCAGCGCCGCGTGCACATGATGCGTGTTCGGGTCGGACTGCGCGGGATCCTCGCCCTGGCAGTAGAGGCCACGGAAGCTGCCGTCGAGCGCGGCGTCCAGCATGTTGGGAATGCGCAGGCCCGGCTCGGCGGAAAGGCGCACGCCCCAGGCCTGCTCGAAGCTGGCACGCGTCGCGTCGTCCGAGACGTGGCGATAGCCGGGCAGTTCGTGCGGGAAGCTGCCCATGTCGCAGGAGCCCTGCACGTTGTTCTGGCCGCGCAGCGGATTGACGCCGACGCCTTCGCGGCCGACGTTGCCGGTGGCCATGGCC
>JACRIZ010000064.1 GCA_016235765.1 Rhodocyclales bacterium
TAGTCCATGCTCATGCGCGTCCAGGCCATGTCGAGGCCGACGAAGTGCGGCACCAGCAGGATGACCGGCCGCTTGCCGTACAAGGCGTCGAGATGTTCCTTGCCGGTCAGATGGCCGAGCTTGCGGATGCGCGCTTCGGAAGCCCACCAGAGCAGGCCGCGTTCCAGGAAGCTGCGGCCGAAGGCCTGGAAGTGGCGTTTCGCCAGGGCTGACCTTTGCGCTTCGGGCATGCCCGGAAAGCACAGGCGCAGGTTGGTGAGGGCAATGTGGCGGCGTTCGCGGCCGAAGCGGTAGAGCAGGCGGCCGAGCAGGCGGCCGAGCATGGCGAGGACAGGCAGCGGCAGCCAGTGCAGCAGCCACATGAGAGCGAGGACGATACGGGTCATTGCGGGTCGGGAGCTCCGGCGGGTTTCTTGTAGCGGTTGTAGCCCCAGAGGTATTGCGCGGGGCAGAGGCGGATGACGGCTTCGATTTCGCGGTTGAGTTGTGCCACGCGGGCCGGCAGGTCGCCGGCAAGCGGTGCCGATAGCGGCTGGAAATGCAACTGGTAGCCGGCACCATAGTGCAGGCGTTCGGCAAACACGAACACGGCGGTCGCCCCCGTTTCCGCCAGGCGGGCGGCCAGGGTCATGGTGTAGGCGGGTCGGCCGAAGAACGGTGCCCAGACGCCCTCGCCGTTGCCCGGCACCTGGTCCGGCAGGACGCCGATCGCCTCGCCTTGCCGGAGCGCCTTGATCAGCCGCCGGACGCCGGAGAGATCGGCCGGCGCCAGGGTGAAGGCGCGCCCCCGCCCTTCCTCCATCAGCGGCGCCAGCCAATCCTGGCGGGGCCGCCGGTAGAGCGTGGTGATCGGCATGCGGCTGGCGATGAAATGGCCGGCAATCTCGAAGCAGCCCAGATGGGGCGTCAGGATGATCACGCCGTGGCCGGCCTGGCGAGCGGCCTCGACATGTTCCCATCCCGATACCCGGGCAACCAGCGCCAGCAGTTCCTCCTGGGGCCGCAACCATATCTTGGGCGTCTCGACGATGCCCTTGCCCGCCTCGGCGATGGCGGCGTTGCGGGCGTCGGCCAATCCCGCCAGGGCGATGTTCTCGCCCAAATGGCGCCGGTAGGTCGGCGAGACAAGCCAGATCAGCCAGCCGAGCGCAGCGCCAAGGTTGTGCAGCACGGGCAGCGGCAGGCGGGAAAGGAGGCGAAACAGGAAAACCATGTTGCTGCCGGGTTTGACCGCGGGCGGGAAAAAAGTAGAATTATGCCGGTTCCGCCGAGTTAAAGCGCCTACCGGGTGCCAAGGACAACTTGCAGGGCGGCTTATAAATACTGCTAAAGCGTCGCCTGCTCCCTCCCCCGAGCCGGTCGCGCCGGATCAAGCGGGGATTTACAGGAGCAGGCAACATGACCCAGCAATACCTCTTCACCTCGGAATCGGTTTCCGAAGGCCATCCGGACAAGGTCGCCGACCAGATTTCGGACGCCATCCTCGACGCGATCCTGGCCCAGGACAAGCACTCGCGCGTCGCCGCCGAAACGCTGTGCAACACCGGCCTCGTGGTCCTGGCCGGCGAAATCACCACCAACGCCAACGTCGATTACATCCAGGTTGCCCGCAACACCCTCAAGCGCATCGGCTACGACAACACCGAGTTCGGCATCGACTACAAGGGCTGCGCGGTGCTGGTCGCCTACGACAAGCAGAGCCCGGACATCGCCCAGGGCGTCAACAAGGCCTACGACGACGACCTCGGGCAGGGTGCCGGCGACCAGGGCCTGATGTTCGGCTACGCCTGCGACGAGACGCCCACCCTGATGCCGCTGCCGATCTATCTGTCGCACCGCCTGGTCGAACGCCAGGCCATGCTGCGCAAGGACGGCCGCCTGCCCTGGCTGCGTCCCGACGCCAAGAGCCAGGTCACCATCCGCTACGAGGATGGCAAGGCAGCCGCGATCGACACCGTGGTGCTGTCCACCCAGCACGCGCCGGATATCCCGATGGAGAAGCTGCGCGAGGCCGTGATCGAGGAGATCGTCAAGCCGGTCCTGCCCAAGGAGCTCATCAAGGGCGAGATCAAGTATCTGGTCAACCCGACCGGCCGCTTCGTCGTCGGCGGCCCGCAGGGCGACTGCGGCCTGACCGGTCGCAAGATCATCGTCGACACCTACGGCGGTGCGGCACCGCACGGCGGCGGCGCCTTCTCCGGCAAGGACCCCTCCAAGGTCGACCGCTCGGCGGCCTACGCCGGCCGCTACGTGGCCAAGAACATCGTCGCCGCCGGACTCGCGTCGCGTTGCCTGATCCAGGTCTCCTACGCCATCGGCGTCGCCCAGCCGACCTCCGTCTGGGTCACCACCTACGGTACCGGCAAGGTCTCCGACGAAACCATCGCCGAACTCGTCAAGAAGCATTTCGACCTGCGCCCGAAGGGCATCGTCAACATGCTCGAACTGCTGCGGCCGATCTACGAGAAGACGGCCGCCTACGGCCACTTCGGCCGCGACGAGCCGGAGTTCTCCTGGGAAGCGATCAACAAGGCCGCCGTATTGCGGGACGACGCCGGGCTGTAATCGGGAGGATCGAATGCGTTTGCGATTGCTTGAGCGCACCATAAAGCACTTGCTGGTGCGGGCCGAGACCTTCGTAAACCGTCGGCGTGGCCGGGAGTTCATCCCGGCCACGACCGAGACCTTCTGCATCGAAACCAGCGGCGCCTGCAACTTCAATTGCCGCTTCTGCGCCTACGACAAGAAGCAGGAGCCGCGCGTCAGCATGGGGCACGACCTGTTCGTCAGTTGCGTGGAGCAGGCCCTGGCGCTCGGCTACCGGGAATTCCACCTCACGCCATGCACCGGCGACGTGTTCATGGACAAGCACGTCTTCGACAAATTCGAGTTCTTGGACCGGCACGAGGGCGTGCGGGCCTATCACTTCTTCACCAATCTGGCGGTGCTCAACGAGGAGCAGGTTGCCCGCCTGGTGGCCCTGAAGAAACTCAGCCGGATCACGATCAGCATCTATGGCCACGACGAGGCCAGCTTCGTCGCCCTGACGCAGATGCCGGCGAAGATCCATCACCGCCTGCTCGCCGATCTGCGCGCCTTGCTTGCCCTGCGCGAGCGCTGGCCCTTTGTCGTCACCATCGGCTTCCGCTCCACTTTCGACGTACCGGCGACGGCATCGGGCGAGCTCATGCAGATCCTGGCCGAATTCAAGGCCGCCGGCGTCGGCATCCACAGTTCCCACGGCATCTACAACAACTGGGGCGGCTACATCAGCCAGGAAGACGTGGCCGGGCTGAACCTGCGCATCCTTTCGGGTGAGGACGTCGCCAAGACCGGGCCCTGCGTCAAACTGTTCGACTCGATGCAGGTCACCGCCACCGGCATCGTCAATGGCTGTTCCTGCCGCGACGTGGATGCGACCCTGCGCATCGGCGACCTTGAGCAGACGCCGCTGCGCGAGATCATCAGCCGCAACAATGCCGAGTACATGCGGATCATCGAGGAGCAGCAGGCGGGGCAGTTTCGGCCGGTCTGCCGCAGTTGTGACTATTACCGGAGCGTCTACCACCAACCCTCGAATTTCCGCCGGGAAGGGATACCGACCCAGACCATGGCAGCCTTCCTGGACAGGGCCAAGGGCGACCAGGCCTAGAATGTCCATCGGCTCCCGGGAGGACCGATGGACATCGTCAAGGGCATACGCAAGCTCGGCTTCCGCAAGTGGTATGAGCGCCAGCTCATCGAGGCCCATGCCTGGCTGGTAACGGGCTTCCTGGCGCTGATCCTGGCAGCCGCACTGTTCGAGCTCCGCAACGACCTGAGCGCGGCACCGCAGCGACTGCTGGCAATGCTCGGCGCCGTCGCCGCAGCCGCCGGCTGCATCCTCGCCTGGCTGCGCTATCGCCGCACGCTGGAGGCCACCGAGCTGGCCGCCGAACTGGCGGTCTGCCCCCATTGCGGCACCTACGGCAGGCTGACGGTGGTGCGCAGCATCGATCAGTCCGAGGCCGCGATCGGGCAACAGCCCATCCTCGCCGACCTGCCGCACCTGCAGGTTCGCTGCCGGCAATGCGCCGGCGAATGGCACCTTGAATCGCCGCGTCGGCCGCCCCCGACATCTTGACGCTTGGGTATGATGTGCGGATGCTGAAGCGGATTCCCGTCGGCGACCTGCGGGTCGGCATGCATCTGCACGAGTTGGCCGGCGCCTGGCTCGATCATCCATTCTGGCGCTCCTCGTTCAGGATCGACGATGCGCAGATACTCCAGAAGATACTCGCCAGCGGCATTTGCGAAGCCTGGATAGATACCGCCAAGGGCCTCGACGTCGCCGGGGGCGTGACCGAGGCGGAGGCCGTCGCGGCGGTCGAGCTCGACCTGCAGTCGAGCGCCGCCGAAGCGGCCCCCGCCGCGCGCTCGAGCACCGAGGAAGAAGTCACGCGAGCCAGGGAAGTCTGCATGCGCGCCGTTGCCGAGGTCGGCGGCCTCTTCCGGGAAGCGCGCATGGGCAAGGCCATCCAGCCGGAAACGCTGTTGCCGGTCGCCACGAAGATCGCGGCGTCGGTCGAGCGCAACCCCGGCGTGTTCTCCGCGCTGCTGCGCCTGCGCCAGCAGGACACCTACACCTACATGCATTCGGTCTCGGTCGGCGCCCTGATGATCGGCCTGGGCCGACAGCTCGGCCTCGCGTCGGACCAGCTTCCCGAGCTCGGCCTGGCCGGCCTGCTGCACGACATCGGCAAGGTCGGCGTCGACCTCGAGCTGCTGAACAAGAAGGACCGCCTGAGCGAAGCGGAGTTCGACCGCCTGCGCGAACACGCCGCTTATGGCCACCGCCTGCTGGCGAAGGGGAATGCCAGTGAAATTGCGCTCATCGTCGCCCGCCACCACCACGAGCGGGCCGACGGCAGCGGCTACCCGGACCGCCTCGCCGGCGACCGGATCAGCCTCTATGCCCGCATGGCGGCGGTTTGCGACGTCTACGACGCCACAACCTCCGACCGGCCCTACAAGGATGCCTGGCAGCCGGCCCACGCCCTGCGCAAGATGGCCGAGTGGAGCCGCAGCCAGTACGACACACGGGTATTCCACGCCTTCGTGCGCACCGTCGGCATCTACCCCATCGGCACGCTGGTGCGTCTGAAATCGGGCTTTCTCGGTGTCGTGCTGGACCAGAACGAGGCGGCGCTGCTGGCGCCGCGCGTCAAGGTCTTCTACGCGACCGAGCGCGGCCACCGCGTCCCGGCCAAAGTCGTCGACCTGGCCAGGGAAGGCGACGAGATCCTGTCGCACGAAGACCCGAACGTCTGGGGCATCACCGACCTGCAGGCGCTCTGGAGCGGGCTGAACCGGCCACTGTTCTAGCACCGGCCGGAACGGTATAATCCGCCCCATTCCGAGGAGCGCTGCGAGGGCACCCAGTCCCCAGGCTCGGTTTTTTCAGAACTGCGCTCACCTAATCCGTACCGGAAAGGTGAGCATGCAAGCCCGCTTCTCTGCCTCCTCTCCGGTCACAAGTTCAAGGAGAGAACATGAACGCTGTGACTGACCTCAAGCAGGATTACGTCGTCGCCGACCTGGCGCTGGCCGACTGGGGCCGCAAGGAAATCCGCATCGCCGAGACCGAGATGCCCGGCCTGATGGCGATCCGCGAGGAGTTCGCCAAGAGCCAGCCGCTCAAGGGCGCGCGCATCACCGGCTCGCTGCACATGACCATCCAGACCGCCGTGCTGATCGAGACGCTGACCGCGCTCGGCGCACAGGTCCGCTGGGCCTCGTGCAACATCTTTTCGACGCAGGACCACGCCGCCGCCGCCATCGCCAAGGACGGCGTGCCGGTCTTCGCCGTCAAGGGCGAGTCGCTGGTGGACTACTGGGACTACACCCACCGCATCTTCGAATGGCAGGACGGCGGCTTCTCGAACATGATCCTCGACGACGGCGGCGATGCCACGCTGCTGCTGCACCTGGGCGCCAAGGCCGAGAAGGACATCTCCGTCATCGCCAAGCCGACATCGGAAGAGGAGACCATCCTCTTCGCCGCCATCAAGGCCAAACTGGCCACCGACAAGACCTGGTACTCGACGCGCCTGGCGCAGATCAAGGGCGTGACGGAAGAGACCACCACCGGCGTGCATCGCCTCTACCAGATGCACGAACGCGGCGACCTGAAGATCCCCGCGATCAACGTCAACGACTCGGTCACCAAGTCGAAGTTCGACAACCTCTATGGCTGCCGCGAATCGCTGGTGGACGGCATCAAGCGCGCCACCGACGTGATGATCGCCGGCAAGATCGCATTGATCGCCGGCTACGGCGACGTGGGCAAGGGCTCGGCGCAGGCCATGCGCGCCCTGTCGGCGCAAGTGTGGGTCACCGAGGTCGACCCCATCTGCGCGCTGCAGGCAGCCATGGAAGGCTACCGTGTCGTGACCATGGAGTACGCCGCCGACAAGGCCGACATCTTCGTCACCTGCACCGGCAACTACCACGTCATCACCCATGACCACATGGCGAAGATGAAGGACCAGGCCATCGTCTGCAACATCGGCCACTTCGACAACGAGATCGACGTCGCCTCGGTCGAGAAGTACCAATGGGAAGAGATCAAGCCCCAGGTCGACCACATCATCTTCCCGGACGGCAAGCGGATCATCCTGCTGGCCAAGGGCCGCCTGGTGAACCTGGGCTGCGCCACGGGGCATCCCAGCTACGTGATGAGCTCCTCCTTCGCCAACCAGACCATCGCCCAGATCGAGCTCTACACGCGCAATGCCGACTACCCGGTGGGCGTCTACACGCTGCCCAAGCACCTCGACGAGAAGGTCGCGCGCCTGCAACTGAAGAAGCTCAACGCGCAACTGACGACGCTGACCGATCAGCAGGCCGCCTACATCGGCGTGCCCAAGGAAGGTCCGTACAAGGCCGAGCACTACCGCTACTGAGAACGGAGGCCCGCCATGGTCCGCCTGCTGATCGCCTGGCTGCTCAACGCCATCGCCCTCCTCGCGGTGGCTTATCTGATGCCCTCGATCCAGGTGGCCTCGGTGGGCACCGCGCTGCTCGCCGCGGCGGTGCTCGGCCTGGTGAACACGCTGGTACGGCCGCTGCTGATCGTGCTGACCCTGCCGGTCACGCTGCTGACGCTCGGGCTGTTCCTGCTGGTCATCAACGGCCTGCTGTTCTGGGCGGTCGGCAGTTTCCTGGACGGCTTCACGGTCGCGAGCTTCTGGTCGGGCTTCTTCGGCGCCATCCTCTACAGCCTGATTTCCTGGCTGCTCTCGGCGATTCTCAAGCCCAAGGCATGAAGTCCTTCCATCGGCGCACTTCGCGGCCGGCGCCGCATCCCGTGGTGGCCGCCGCGCCGGCCGTGCACCGCGACGGCCTGCGCGCCGACCAGTTGCTGGTCGAGCGCGGTCTGGCGCCGTCGCGCACGGTCGCGCAGCGGCTGATCGAGGCCGGCCGGGTGTCGTGGTCCGGTGGACCGGTCGGCAAGGCGGCCATGGTATTGCCCGAGAACGCCCAAGTCGCCGTCACCGAGGACGAAACCGACCGCTACGTTGGTCGCGGCGGCATCAAGCTGGCCGGCGCACTGGCGCACACCAAGCTCGACGTCGCCGGCCGGGCCTGCCTCGACGTTGGCCAGAGCACGGGCGGCTTCACGGACTGCCTGCTGCAGGCCGGCGCAGCCAGCGTGGCCGGGGTCGATGTCGGCCACGGTCAGTTGCACCCGAAACTTGCCGACGATGCGCGCGTCACCTGCATCGAGGGTGTCAATGCCCGCGAACTGCAAGAGTCAGCCGTGGCGATATGCAATGCCCCGCATGGGGTACGCCGCTACGACCTGATCGTCGCCGACCTTTCCTTTATCTCGCTGACGCTGGTGCTGCCGCAATTGCCCGCGCTGCTCGCCGATGGCGGCGACATGCTGCTGCTGGTCAAGCCACAGTTCGAGGTCGGCCCGGAGCACGTCGGCAAGGGCGGCATCGTCCGCGACGCCGCGCTCTATCCGCAGGTTGAGACGAAGTTGCGGCAAGCGGCCGAAGCGGCCGGCCTGCGCATCGTCGACTATTTCGACAGCCCGATCGCCGGCACCGACGGCAATCGCGAATTCTTCATCTGGACAAGAAAATGAGCATCGAACTTTCCGTCGAATTCTTTCCCCCGCAGACCCCCGAAGGGGCCGACAAGCTGCGCGCCACCTGGACCAGGCTGGCGCCGCTGAAGCCGGCCTTCTTTTCGGTCACCTTCGGCGCCGGCGGTTCGACCCAGGACCGCACCTTCGAGACCGTCGAGGAAATCCGCGCCGCCGGCCTGCCTGCGGCACCGCACCTCTCCTGCATCGGCTCGACCAAGGCACGCGTGCGCGAGATCCTCGAACGCTATCGTGCGGTCGGCATCCACCGCATCGTCGCCCTGCGCGGCGATCTTCCTTCCGGGATGGCCGAACCGGGCGAACTGCGCCACGCCAACGAACTGGTCGAGTTCATCCGCCAGGAAACCGGCGACTGGTTCCACATCGAGGTGGCCGCCTACCCCGAATACCACCCGCAGGCGAAGAGCCCGAAGGACGATCTGGCGAACTTCAAGCGCAAGGCCGATGCCGGTGCCGACACCGCCATCACCCAGTTCTTCTACAACGCCGACGCCTATGAGCACTTCGTCGCCGATGCGCGTGCCGCTGGCGTCGCCATTCCGATCATCCCCGGCATCATGCCCGTCGCCAGCTTCAGCAAGCTCTCGCGTTTCGCCGACACTTGCGGCGCCGAGATCCCGCGCTGGATGCGCAAGCAATTCGAGAGCTATGGCGACGACGCGGCCTCGATCCGCGCCTACGGCCTCGACGTGGTGACATCCCTCTGTGAGCGCCTGATCAAGGCCGGCGCGCCGGGCCTGCATTTCTACACGCTGAACCAGGCGGGGCTCACCACCGAGATCGTCAAGCGGTTGGGACTCGCGGCCTAGGGCGTCGCGATCAGCCCGGCCAGGCCCTCGGCATCCTTGATGCGCGTGACACCGCGGCCGGTCTCGACGTAGCCGCGGGCGACGAAGTCGCGCATCAGGCGCGCCACCACTTCGCGCGTGGTGCCGAGGTGGGCCGCCATCTGCTGCTGGGTCATCGGCAGTTCGCCGGCTGCCGAGGCGTGGATCAGCAGCAGGTTGGCCAGGCGCTGGTCGAGTTTGTAGGCATGCACCTCTTCCAGTTCTTCCATCAACCGGAACACCAGTGTCGACAGCGCCCGCACGGTGACGTCCTGGATCGACGGCTCCTTCTGGAACAGCTCGCGGAACACCGGGCCGGGAATCAGCGCCACGCTGGTGTCGGACTCGGCCTGCACCCAGGCGGGATAGCGCAGGTCGTTGAATAGGCTGTTCAGCGCGAAAACGCAGGTCTCGCCGGGATTGATGAAATAGAGCGTCGCTTCGGTGCCGTCGGGTGCGATGGCATAGACCCGCAAGCGGCCGCGAACGACAAAGTAGGCACCGGAAATGTTCTGTCCCGGCTGCAGGATGGGCGCCGGGGGACCGCACTGCACCAGCATCGCGCCGCGCCGCAGGAGCTGGCGCCCGTCCTCCGAAAGCTTCCGGAACGGCCCGAGGGATTCCAGGGACGATGTCGTCATGGCCGGCGATTCTACTGCTGTGTAGCTTTTGGTACAGACCGACCGATGCCGCTTGGGTAGCCTGCTCCCCACTGAGTTGTTCGGGGAGAACAAAATGAGCGCAGACAATCTCGGCTTCCTGCTGATCGGCGTGATCGCCGTCATGGCCGGTGCCACCATCGTCCTGATGCTGGTGAGAAGCGAGTTGGCGCAGGCCTCAGGCGTTTCGCCCACGCGGGGCGGCGGCAGGCTGTTCCTGGCCGCGGCGTTGGGCATGGGCATCGTCGCCTTCACCGTCAAGCTGACCACCTTCACGCTGATGGCGACGCTGCCGCAGCAAGTGATCAACCCGCTGATGGTGGAGCGGCACTTCACGGAGATCGTGCCGGCCGACTGGACGAAGATGCCCGGGCCGCCGCAGAAGGACGCGATCTACCAGTGGCAGGCATTGCCGCAGGCCGCCCCGGCGCCAGCCGACAACCCGACCACCATCGAAAAGGTGGAACTCGGCAAGCGCCTCTTCTTTGACCCCAACCTGTCGCTGACGCGCGACGTCTCCTGCGCCTCCTGCCACGACGTCGTGGGCGGCACCGGCGTGGACGGCCGCCGCACGTCGAAGGGTATCCGCGGCCAGATGGGCGGCCGCAACGCGCCGACGGTATGGAACGCCGCCTTCCAGGCGGTGCTGTTCTGGGACGGCCGCGCCGCCTCGCTGGAGGACCAGGCCATGGGCCCGCCGCTCAATCCGATCGAGATGGGCATGCCCTCGGGCGAGGCGGTGGCGCAACGTGTGCGCGAGAACGCCGGCTACCGCGAGCCTTTCGACCTGGCCTTCGGCAAGGGCACGCCGATCACCTTCGAGCGGATCGCCCAGGCCATCGCCGCCTACGAGCGCACCCTGATCACGCCCGACGCGCCTTACGACCGCTTCGTGCGCGGCGATCGCAGCGCCCTGACGCCCGCCCAATTGCGCGGCATGGCGCTGTTCCAATCCACGGGCTGCATCGCCTGCCATTCGGGTGCCAACTTCAGCGGCGCCAGCTTCGTCGACCTGACGGCCGGCGACCCGCCCAGCGGCGTCGCCAACGACAACGGCCGTTTCCGCATGTTTCCCGGCAACGACACGCCCTATGTGCAGCGCTACAAGCTGACCGCGGACAAGGGTGCCGCCGGTGCCGGCAGCGACCGCGGCATCTGGCGCATTCCCTCGCTGCGCAACGTGGCGCTCACCGGTCCCTGGCTGCACAACGGTTCGGTGGACAAGCTCGAGGAAGTGGTGCGCATCATGGCAGCCTCGCAACTCGGCGCCAGCATCAATGGCGAGCCGCATCTCGGTCGCGCCGTGTTTTGGTCACCCGACGAGCGCAGCGTCAGCAGGGTGGACCGGCCGGTGCTGAGCGAGGCCGACGTGCAGGACCTCGTCGCCTTCCTCAAGGCCTTGAGCAGCGCGCGGCTAGCGCAGAAGCTCGCGGCACAATAGGCGAGGTCAGCCCTTGCGGCCGACGATGACCACCCCGGACACGACCAGCGCGGCGCCGAGCAATTGCCAGGTCGAGATCGACTCGCCCAGCCACCACCAGCCGAATGCGATGGTCATCAGCGGACCGACGGTGCCGATCAGCGCCGCGCGGCCGCTGCCGATGCGGCGGATCGCCGCCGACTGCGCGAAGACCGGGATCGCGGTCGAGAACAGCGCCATCGCCAGCGCGTAGACATAGACCGGCAGCGGCTGCACCAGCGCTGCGACCGGCTGCGTGGCGACGAAATGGCCGAACACGGCGGCGGTCGACACCAGCATGGCCAGCGCGGTGAAGCGCATCACGCCGATCTTCGCCAGCATCGGCCCGCTGCCTGACAGATAGAAGGCATAGGAAAGCGAAGAGCCGAACACCAGCCCGCCGCCAATCCAGACGGCCGCGCTCTCGGCGGAGACATCGAGATCGTGCGCGAAAGCCGCGGCGATGCCGGCGTAACACAGTGCCACGGCCAGCCACTCGCGGCGGCCGATGCGATGGCCATAGAGCAAGGCGCCGAGCAGCAGCGTCATGGTCGGGTAGGTGAACAGGATCAGGCGTTCCAGGCCGGCCGTGATGTACTGCAGGCCGAGGAAGTCGAGGACGCTGGCGCCGTAGTAGCCGAGCAGGCCGAGCGCGATCACCGCCAGCCAGTCGCGGCGCGTCAGCGGCTTGGCGCCATGCGATTCGCGCAGGCCCACCCAGAGGAAGACCGGCAGCGAGAACACCATGCGCAGCGCGAGCAATGTGATCGCCTCGACCGGCGCAGCGGCATAGGCCAGCTTGACGAAAATTGCCTTGGCGGAGAAGCCGAGGGCGGCGACGATGGCGAGCGCGACGCCGCCGGAGAGATTTGGTGCCATACTGGATTGGGCCACAGGGAGGCCGACAAAGGCAAGTCATCGGCACGCCATGAATCGCGAAGGCATCCGGATCGCGCAACTGACCGCCGCCGAAGCGTTGGCGAGGCTGGGTAGCGGGCCGGCCGGACTGGCCCGCGACGAAGCCGCCCGGCGGGCCGCTGAATTCGGGGCCAACCGCGTCGAGGCTCTGGCGCGCGAGCCGCTCTGGCTGGTCCTGCTCAAGGAGTTCACGCACTTCTTCGCGCTGCTGCTCTGGCTTGCCGCCGGCCTGGCCTTCCTCGCCGAGCATTTCGGACCGGACCAAGGCATGGCGGAACTCGGCATCGCCATCGTCGGCGTGATCTTCGTGAACGGCCTGTTCTCGTTCTGGCAGACCTTTCGGGCCGAGCAGGCGTTGCGTGCGCTGCGCGAGCTGCTCCCGCCGCAGGTCGAGGTACTGCGCGACGGGCAGAGCATGACGCTGCCGGCCGAGGACCTCGTGCCCGGCGATCTCCTGCTCCTGTCCGAGGGCAGCCGGGTACCTGCCGACTGCCGCGTCGTCCAGGCTTGGGGCCTGCGGGTGAACATGGCGACGCTGACCGGGGAATCGTTGCCGAAGGCGCGTAGCGCCGAAGCCGATGTCGCCGCCGATCCGCTCGCCGCTCGCAACCTGCTGCTCGCCGGTACGATGATCCTCTCCGGCGAGTGCCGGGCCGTGGCGTTCACAACCGGCATGCGGACCGAGTTCGGCCGCATCGCCCACCTGACGCAAACGGCCGGCGAAGCCGAATCGCCGCTGCAGATCGAGATCCGCCGCGTCTCGCGCGTAGTGGCGACGCTGGCGGTCGCACTCGGCGTAGTCTTCTTCGGCATCGGCCAGGCGATCGGCCTGCCGTTCTGGGCCAATGGGATGTTCGCCATCGGCATCATAGTCGCCAACGTGCCGGAGGGACTGTTGCCGACGGTGACGCTGGCACTGGCGCTGGCCACCCAGCGCATGGCGCGGCGCCATGCCCTGGTCCGCCACCTGCCCGCCGTCGAGACGCTCGGCAGCGCGACGGTGATCCTCACCGACAAGACCGGCACGCTGACCGAAAACCGCATGTCGGTACGCGAGCTCTACGTCGCCAACCGCCACCTGCTCGCCGCCGAGCGCTGGCCGAGGGCGGCCGACGCCGAGTTGCGCGCCGTGGCACGCCACTGCCACTCGCTGAAATTCCATGCCGGCGAACCGCTCGGCGACCCGATGGAGATCGCGCTCTGGCGGTTCGCCGCGACCGGGCTGGATGAGGAGCGACTGTCGGAGATTCCGTTCGATGCCGAGCGCAAGCGCATGTCGGCCGTCACGCGCGATGCGCAAGGGCGCCGCAACCTCTGGTGCAAGGGGGCGCCCGAGACGGTCCTGCCGCTCTGCGCAAGCTGGCTCGACGGCGGCATCGCCCGCCCCATGGACGCCTCCGCCGGGAAGCGCTTCGAGCGGGCGCAGGCGGACATGGCCGACCGCGGCCTGCGCGTGCTGGCCCTGGCCTGGCGGCCGCTGGCCGACGACGACGATGCCGCGGAGAATGAGTTGCAGTTCTGCGGCCTGGTCGGGCTGGAAGATCCGCCGCGCGCCGATGTCCATGAGGCCGTGGCGCGCTGCGCCGAGGCCGGCTTGCGCGTCATCATGATTACCGGCGACCACCCGCGGACGGCACTGGCCGTCGCGCGCGAGATCGGCCTGGTGCAGGGTGCCGCGCCCACCGTGGTGCTCGGCGAGGAGATCCGCCACCTGTCCGCCGCCGAATTGCAGCTTGCCCTCGATGCGCCCGAGATCGTCTTTGCCCGCGTAACCGCCGAACAGAAGATGCTCGTGGTGGAAGCGCTGCGCCACAAAGGCGAGATCGTCGCGGTAACCGGCGACGGCGTGAACGACGCGCCGGCGCTGAAGACGGCCGACATCGGCATCGCCATGGGCCGCTCGGGCACCGACGTGGCCCGCGAGGCCGCCGACATCGTGCTGCTCGACGACCACTTTGCCACCATCGTCAATGCCATCGAGGAAGGCCGCGCGGTATTCGAGAACATCCGCAAGTTCCTCACCTACATCCTGACCTCGAACATTCCCGAGATCGTGCCTTACCTCGCCTTCGTGCTGTTCCGCATCCCGCTGCCGCTGACGATCATCCAGATCCTCGCCGTCGACCTCGGCACCGACATGCTGCCGGCGCTGGCCCTGGGCGCCGAACCGCCGCACGAGGACGTGATGAAGAAGCCGCCGCGACCACGGGGCGAGAGGCTGTTGAGCTGGCCGTTGCTGGCGCGCGCCTACCTGTTTCTGGGGCCGCTGGAGGCAATTGCGGCGATGGCGGCCTTCTTCTTCGTCCTGGACCAGGGCGGTTGGTACTACGGCGAGCCCCTGACCGCCAACGCGCCGGTCTACCTCTCGGCGACCACGGCCTGCCTCGCCGCCATCGTGCTGGCGCAGATGGTGAACGTGTTCGTCTGCCGGCATCCGACGCTGCCGGCCTGGCGCTTCTCCTTGCGGGGCAACCCCCTGCTGCTGCTCGGGCTGGCGGTCGAGGCAGCGCTGCTGCTGGCGATCGTCTATACGCCCTGGGGGCAGCGCCTCTTCGCCACCGCGCCGCTCGGCTTCGACGTCTGGCTCTACATGCTGCCTTTCGCGCTCGCCCTCGGCGTCGCCGAGGAGGTGCGCAAGCGGCTGGTCAGCGTCGCCTGCCGCCGAGAATCGAGCCGAGCACGCCCCTGACGATC
This sequence comes from Rhodocyclales bacterium, assembly GCA_016235765.1. GTDB lineage: Bacteria > Pseudomonadota > Gammaproteobacteria > Burkholderiales > Rhodocyclaceae > Fen-999. The sequence goes on from JACRIZ010000064.1 coordinate 14,713, forward strand.
TCGCGACCGACCTGGCTGGCGATGGTGCGTGCCGCCGTCTTGACCATGGCTTCGCCGACGCTCTGCCGGCGGCCGTTGCCGCCGCCGAGGATGGAACCCAGGCTACCGAGGAAACCGCCCTCGTCGGACTCAGCGGCCTTGCCGCCCTTCGGCGTGCCGCCACGGCTGACTTTCTCCTCGGCCGCCTCGCTCGCGGCAGCCTTGGCTTCCTGCAGCTTTTCGTAGGCCGACTCGCGGTCCTTGGCCTTTTCATAGTGGCCGTAGAGGGTCGAGCCCTTGATCGCCGCCGCGCGCTCGGCGGCATCGAGGGGGCCGATGCGCGAGCCGGGCGCCAGCACGAAGGCGCGCTCGACCACACTGGGCGTGCCCTTCTCGTCGAGGAAGGAGATCAGCGCCTCGCCGACGCCGAGTTCCATGATCGCCGCCTTGGCGTCGAACTTCGGGTTGGCGCGCAAGGTCTCGGCCGCCGTCTGCACGGCCTTCTGGTCGCGCGGCGTGAAGGCGCGCAGCGCATGCTGGACACGGTTGCCCAACTGGGCCAGCACCTTGTCCGGCACGTCGAGCGGATTCTGCGTCACGAAGTACACGCCGACGCCCTTGGAACGGATCAGGCGCACCACCTGCTCGATCTTCTCCAGCAGCGCGGGCGGCGCCTCGTTGAACAACAGGTGCGCTTCGTCGAAGAAGAACACCAGCTTAGGCTTGTCGAGATCACCGGCCTCGGGCAACTGCTCGAAGAGTTCCGCCAGCATCCAGAGCAGGAAGGTGGAATAGGCCTGCGGCGAGTTCATCAGCTTGTCGGCGGCGAGGATGTTGACCACGCCCTTGCCGCGCTCGGCCTGCATCAGGTCGGCGATATCGAGCATCGGCTCGCCGAAGAATTTGTCGCCGCCCTGTTGTTCGAGCGTCAGCAGGCCGCGCTGGATGGCGCCGATCGAGGCGGCCGAGACGTTGCCGTATTCGGTGGTGAATTGCTTGGCGTTGTCGCCGACGTGCTGGACCATGGCGCGCAGGTCCTTGAGGTCGAGCAGCAGGAGGCCGTTGTCGTCGGCGATCTTGAAGACGAGTTGCAGCACGCCTTCCTGGGTGTCGTTGAGGCCGAGCAGGCGCGCGAGCAGCAGCGGGCCCATGTCGGAGATCGTCGCCCGCACCGGGTGGCCGCTTGCGCCGAACACGTCCCAGAACGCCACGGGATTCTTGACCGGCGCCCAATCGGTGACGCCCAGCTTTTCAAGCCGCTTGGCCAGCTTGTCGGATTTGACGCCCTCGGCGCCCAAACCGGAGAGGTCGCCCTTCACGTCGGCCAGGAACACCGGCACCCCGATGGCCGAGAACTGCTCGGCCAGGCGCTGCAGGGTGACGGTCTTGCCGGTACCGGTAGCGCCGGTGATCAGGCCGTGGCGGTTGGCCAGGGCGGGCAGCAGGGAGATTTCGGCATCGCCATCTTTGGCGACAGGCAATGGACGGCTCATTTTGGGCACTCCCCGGGTGGTAAAATTTCGGCCATTTTACGCAGCAATAAAGGAAATCATCATGGCCGGCCATTCCAAATGGGCCAACATCCAGCACCGAAAGGGGCGCCAGGACGAGAAGCGCGGCGCCGCATTCTCCAAGATTGCGAAGGAAATCACTGTCGCGGCCAAGATGGGCGGCGGCGACCCGGGCTTCAACCCGCGCCTGCGCCTGGCGGTGGACAAGGGCAAGGCGGTCAACATGCCCAAGGACAAGATCGACAACGCCATCAAGAAGGGCACCGGCGAACTCGAGGGCGTCGATTACGTCGAAATCCGCTATGAAGGCTATGGCATCAACGGCGCCGCCGTGATGGTCGATTGCCTGACCGACAACAAGGTGCGTACCGTCGCCGAAGTCCGCCACGCCTTCAACAAGTATGGCGGCAACATGGGCACCGACGGTTCGGTGGCCTTCATGTTCAAGCACTGCGGCCAGATCATCTTCGCGCCGGGCGTTTCGGAAGAGAAGGTGATGGACGCCGCCATCGAGGCGGGCGCGGAAGACGTGATGACCAACGAAGACGGCTCCATCGAAGTCATCACCGCGCCGGGCGACTTCCTGGCCGTCAAGGATGCGCTGGAGAAGGCCGGGCTCAAGCCCGAGTTCGCCGAAGTGACCATGAAGCCGGGCAGCGAAACCGAATTCGCCGGCGAGGACGCCGAGCGGATGCAGAAGCTGCTCGACGCGCTCGAAGGCCTCGACGACGTGCAGGAGGTTTACACCACGGCGGTGATGGCCGAGTAGTGGCGAACCGCCAGCACTGACTTTTCCATGCTGGCGCGCGCGGCACCCTTCCTGTTCGTCCTGCTCTGGAGCACCGGCTTCGTCGGTGCCAAGCTGGGGCTGCCGCACGCGGCCCCGCTCGCTTTCCTGCTTGTGCGCTACATCGCGGTCATCGGGCTGATGGCCTGCCTGGCGCTGGCGCTGCGCGCGCCCTGGCCGCATGACGGTCGGCAGTGGTTCCACATCGGCGTCAGCGGCTTGCTGGTGCATGCGCTCTACCTCGGCGGCGTCTTCGTGGCGATCAGCGCCGGCCTGCCGGCCGGCGTGACCGCGCTGGTGGTCGGCATGCAGCCGCTGCTCACCGCCACCGTCGCCGGACGCCTGCTCGGCGAGCAGGTGCTGCCCCGGCAGTGGACTGGCCTGGCGCTGGGCTTTGTCGGCGTGACGCTGGTGCTGTCGAACAAACTCGGCACAGCCTTCGATGTCGACGCGCTCTGGCCTGCCATCGCAGCCTTGGTCGGCATCACCGCCGGCACCCTTTACCAGAAGAAATTCTGCCCCCGCTTCGACTGGCGCAGCGGTTCGGTCGCGCAGTTCCTGCCGACAGCCGTCGTCACCGGCATCGTCGTCTTCGCGCTCGACGACTTCCGCATAGCCTGGACCGGCGAGTTCGTCTTCGCGCTGGGCTGGCTGGTGCTGGTGCTGTCGATCGGCGCCATCTCGCTGCTCAACTGGCTGATCCGCCACGGCAGCGCGGTCAACGTCGCCAGCCTCTTCTACCTCACGCCGCCGACCACGGCGCTCCTCGCCTGGCTGCTGTTCGGCGAGACGCTGACCGGAATGGCGCTGCTCGGCATGGCCATCGCGGTGTTCGGCGTGTATCTTTCCCGCCGATGACTACCGTCCGCATCCTCGGCATCGACCCCGGCCTTCGCATCACCGGCTTCGGCGTGATCGACAAGGTCGGCCAGAAGCTGGCCTACGTCAGCAGCGGCTGCATCAGGAGCAACGACAAGGACAGCCTGCCCGAGCGCATCAAGACCTTGCTCGACGGCATCGGCGAAGTCATCGATCTGCACCGGCCGCAGGAAGCGGCGGTGGAGAAGGTGTTCGTGAACGTCAATCCGCAGTCGACCTTGCTGCTCGGTCAGGCACGCGGCGCGGCGATCTCGGCGCTGGTCGGCGCCGACCTGCCGGTCGCGGAATACACGGCCTTGCAGGTCAAGCAGGCCGTGGTCGGCCACGGCAAGGCCGCCAAGGAGCAGGTGCAACAGATGGTGATGCGCCTGCTGGCGCTGTCTGGCGCGCCGAGCGCCGACGCGGCCGACGCGCTGGCCTGCGCGATCTGCCACGCCCACGGCGGCCATGGGCTGGGCAACATTGCGACGCGCGGCTTCCGCGTCAGGAAGGGACGGCTGGTCTAGCGTCGGCCGGCGCCGTCGCTGCGCCTGGCGAAAGCTAGACGCGGAAGCTGCCGACGGTCGCCCGCAGCTTCTCGGACAGCGCCTTCAGTTGGTCGGCGTACTCCACCACATGCTGCATGGCGGCGGCATTCATTTCGTTCATCTCGGAGACCTGCTCGACGTTGCGGGCGATCACCTCGCTGGCGGACGACTGTTCGCGCAACGCCGCGGAAATCTCGCCGAACGTACCGACCACGTCGGCCGTCGATTCATGCACCTGGGCCATGCTCTGGCCGGCTTCGACGGCCTTGGCGACGCTGCTATTGACGCGCTGCGCCCCGTCTTCGATGTCGGAGATGGCGCCTCCCGAACTGGTGCGAATGCCGTCGACCATCGATGAGATTTCCTGCGTCGACACTGACGTTCGCTCCGCCAGCTTGCGCACTTCGTCCGCGACGACGGCAAAGCCACGGCCGGTCTCGCCCGCACGGGCCGCCTCGATGGCGGCATTGAGTGCCAGCAGATTCGTCTGGTCGGCGATTTCCTTGATGACGTCGACGATAGCCGAGATCCGTTGCGATTCCCCTGCGAGCCGCTCCACCGAAGCGACGGAACGATTGACCGTCTCGGCACTCAGCTTCATGTTCGCGACCGCCTCGCCGACCATGGCATTGCCGGATGAAGACATCTCGCCCGCCTGCATCGCCTTTCGGTTGGCACCTTCAGCGCTGTCCGAAACATGCCGCATGCTGACGGTGATCTCTTCCAGCGTCGCTGCGATCGAAGCCGTCGCGTCGTTCTGGCGTGCCACGCCGTCGGAAACCTGGGATGCCGTTTCCGAAAGGCGCACCGATGCGCCGTCGAGCGCCACTACGCCGTCCTGGATGTGACGAACGATGTCGGTGAGTCCCGTCCGCATCTGTTCCATGGCGGCCATGACGCTGTCGCGATCGTTTTCGGCGACCGCAATGGCGCCGGTCAGGTCGCCGGCGGCAATGTGCCGGGCAGCCTCGGCGGCCGCCGTCGGCTCGCCGCCCAGCGGCGCCAATACCAGGCGGCGCAGCATGACGTACATGACGCCGATCAGCGCCAGGCTCGCCACGACGCCGAACGCGATGATGGCCAGCATGCGATCGCGCCCGATCCGGCTGGCCTCGTCAAGCGGGTATGCGGCCACGATCCGGAAGCCCCAACCGGGATAATCTTCCCGCTTGACGATCCAGCCGGCGTCGTCTTTCAGGAGCGCCGTGACCCGGGCGTCTTCGACGTGGGACGAACGATAGCGAACCTTGTCGTTGCCATCGACGATGGCCAGGAAGCCGCTCGTCAATAGCCGGGTTCCCTCTATCGTCTGCTTGATCGCCGCCATGTCCGCCTTGTAGCCGACGTACCAGATCCCAATGACCCGTCCCTGGGCGTCGTGCATCGGCTCGTACCCCGTCAGGAAGGGATTGCCGAGGATGTCCACGACGCCGTAGAAGGGCTTGTCTTCGCGTATCGCCGCAATCGCCTTGCCCTTCGGGTCGAGGATCGTGCCGGTGGCTCTTTCGTTGTCGCGCTTCACGTTGGTCGAGATGCGCACGAATTCGTCACCGCTCTTCACGAACAGCGTGGCAGTGCCCCCCAGCAGTTTGGTCACGCCGTCGACGAGTTCGAAATTGTTCGCCTGCGGCCGCCCGCCGAGCAGAAGATTGGGCACGGTCTTGTCCTTGACGGTCACCGGCACCCCGAGGCTGACTGTGCCAATCGACATGCCGCGCTCCTTCAACAGTCTCATCGCAGCTCGCGTCTGATCCATCACGATGGCATCGGTCACGCCGAGCGTCTGTTTGATGCCGACAATCCGCTCGTCGACGCCGACGGCCAATTCGCGCTCGATACGCGCGTTCTCGATCGACGAAAACACGACCGCGCCGCCCAACACGATAAGCAGAATGGAAACCGAGACCGGCGCGATAAAGCGCACCTGCAGGCTGTGTCCCAACATCACCCCCCCCAGAGTCGCCAACTGTGGCGGTATCATAGGCGCCCTCCACCCTTGCCACAATCGCGGCAATACACTTCACCCACGGCCTGCATGATCGGAAGAATCACCGGAACCTTGATCGAGAAGAATCCGCCGCAGATCACGGTGGATGTCGGCGGCGTCGGCTACGAACTCGAGGTGCCGATGAGCACCTTCTACACCCTGCCGGCGCTGGGCGAAAAGGTGTCGCTGGTCACACACCTGGTGGTGCGCGAGGACGCGCACATCCTTTACGGCTTCGGTGCCGACGACGAGCGCGCCGCCTTCCGCCAGTTGATCAAGATCTCCGGCATCGGCGCGCGCACCGCCCTTGCAGTGCTTTCCGGCTTGTCGGTCAACGAACTCGCGCAAGCGGTCGCGCTGCAGGAAGCCGGCCGGCTGGTGAAGATTCCCGGCATCGGCAAGAAGACCGCCGAGCGCCTGTTGCTGGAACTGAAGGACAAGCTGAAGGCCGTGGGCCTCGGTGCCAAAGTCAGCCGTGGCGACACGCCTCCCGACGCCGCCTCCGACATTCTCAACGCGCTGCTGGCGCTGGGCTACAACGAGCGCGAGGCCCTCGGCGCCATGAAGGCGCTGCCGGAGGGCGTCGCGGTGTCCGACGGCATCCGGCAGGCGCTGAAGTCGCTGTCGAAGGGCTGAAGGACCGCAAACAGAACGGCACAGGTTTGCGCTATACTTGTATAGCACTTTACCAAGGAGCCATTGCCATGCTCGCCATCCGCCTGCCCGAAGCCATCGAAGCCCGGCTTAACGCCCTGGCTGCCGAGACGGGACGAACCAAGACGACGCTGGCGCGCGAGGCTATCGCCGAGTACATCGACGATCTCGAGGACTACTACCTCGCCGAAGCGCGCGCGCGCCGCAATCGGAAGACCGTTCCATTGGAGGACGTGGAGCGCGAGCTTGGCCTTTGACATCGAGTTCGATCCCGATGCCCTGAAGGATCTGAAGAAACTCGACCGCCCCATTCAGCAAAGGCTGGTGGGCTTCCTGCGACAGCGTGTCGCCAAACTGGCAGACCCGCGCGAAATCGGCGAGGCGCTTTCCGGCGCAAAGCTCGGCAACTACTGGAAGTACCGCGTCGGCGACTGGCGCATCATCTGCGATATCCAGGATCGTCGCATCGTCGTTCGCGTATTGCGCATCGGCAATCGGCGCGAGGTCTATCGGTAGTCGCATGGGCGCCCTCACCCGTCTGCGCTTCTCCGCCGGCCTGTTCCGTTTCGGCATCAATCTGTGGCCGCCCTTCGTCGGCGCCGGCATCCACGTGACGGCGATCTCGCCCGACTTCCGCACCGCCACAGTGCGCCTGCGCCACGGCCTGCTCAACCGCAACTACTTCGGCACCCACTACGGCGGCTCGCTGTTTTCGATGACCGATCCGTTCTACGCCCTGCTCCTGCTGCACAACCTGCCGCGCGGCTACGTCGTCTGGGACAAGGCCTCGAGCATCGAATTCAAGCTGCCCGGCCGGGGCGACGTGTTTGCCCGCTTCAACCTCACCGACGCGCAGATTGCCGACGTGATCACGCACACCGAGGCGGGCGCCAAGTACGAACCGACCTGGACCATCGATATCGTGGATGCCGACCAGCAGGTCGTCGCCACTGTCGCCAAGACCCTCTACATACGCCGCAAGCGCGGGTCGGATAAACTGGCGGGCTGATGAGCATCCAGACCGACCAGCTACATGGCCAAGGCGGCGACCGCCTGATCGCCGCCACCCCCGCCTCGCCGCAGGAGGATGCGCTGGAGCGCGCGCTGCGACCGAAGAAGCTGGCCGAGTACGTCGGCCAGCAGAAGATCCGCAGCCAGCTCGAAATCTTCATCGAGGCGGCCAAGCGGCGCGCCGAGGCGCTCGACCACGTGCTGCTGTTCGGCCCGCCGGGCCTGGGCAAGACCACGCTGGCCCACATCGTCGCCCACGAGATGGGCGTCAACCTGCGCCAGACCTCCGGCCCCGTGCTGGAGCGGGCCGGCGACCTGGCCGCGATCCTGACCAACCTCGAACCGAACGACGTGCTGTTCATCGACGAGATCCACCGCCTCTCACCCGTGGTCGAGGAAATCCTCTACCCGGCGCTGGAAGACTTCCAGATCGACATCATGATCGGCGAAGGCCCGGCGGCGCGCTCGGTGAAGCTCGACCTGCCGCCCTTCACCCTGGTCGGCGCCACCACCCGCGCCGGCATGCTGACCAACCCGCTGCGCGACCGCTTCGGCATCGTCGCGCGCCTGGAGTTCTACACTCCCGAGGAACTGACCCACATCATCCGCCGCTCGGCACAGCTCCTGAACTGCGAGATCGTCGGCGAAGGCGCCGGCGAAATCGCCCGCCGCGCGCGCGGAACGCCGCGCATCGCCAACCGCCTGTTGCGCCGCGTGCGCGACTTCGCCGACGTCAAGGCCGACGGGGCTATCACGCGCGAAGTCGCCGACGCCGCGCTGTCGATGCTCGACGTCGACCACCTCGGCCTCGACGTCATGGACCGCAAGCTGATGCTGGCCGTGCTGGAGAAGTTCGGCGGCGGCCCGGTCGGCGTGGACAACCTCGCGGCAGCCATCGGCGAGGCCCGCGACACCATCGAGGATGTGCTGGAACCCTTCCTGATCCAGCAGGGCTACCTGCAGCGGACGCCGCGCGGACGCATCGCCACGGCCGCCATCTGGCGCCATTTCGGCTTGGCGCAGCCAAAGGCCAACAGCGACCTCTGGGACGAATGAGCAAGAACTTTACGTGGCCGGTACGGGTCTATTTCGAGGATACCGACGCCGGCGGTGTGGTTTACTACGCCAATTACCTGCGCTATCTGGAGCGCGCCCGCAGCGAATGGCTGCGCGCCATGGGCTTCGACCAGCGCAAGCTGATGGACGAAACGGGGCTGGGTTTCGCGGTGCGCGCGGTCGCCGCCGAGTACCTGCGGCCGGCCCGCCTGGACGACGAGTTGCGCGTGACCTGCGGCATCAAGATGCTCGGCCGCGCGCAGGTGGTTTTCGAGCAGACCGTCGAGCGCGGCGGGGAGACGCTGCTGACCGCCACGGTGCGCCTGGCCTGCATGGACCTGGCGCGCGGCAAGGCGGCGGCGGTACCGACGGACATTTATGAACAATTCGCGAAGCTGACATGAACATCACCCAAGACCTCTCGATCATCGAACTCGTCGCCAACGCCAGCCTGGTGGTCAAGCTGGTAATGGGCCTGCTGACCTTCGTCTCGGTCATGTCCTGGTACTGGATCTTCCGCAAGTGGTTCGCGATCCGCGATGCCCGCAACAAGACCGAGAAGTTCGAGCGCGACTTCTGGAGCGGCGGCGACCTGGGCACGCTCTACCAGAGCGCGGTCACCGAGCGCCACCAGACCGGCGCGCTGGAGCGGGTCTTCGAGGCCGGCTTCCGCGAATTCACCAAGCTGCGCGGCCAGAAGTCGCTCGATCCGGCTACCGTGATCAACGGCGTGCGGCGCGCGATGCGCGCCACCTTCCAGCGAGAAATCGACGACCTCGAGTCGCACCTCGCCTTCCTCGCCTCGGTCGGCTCGGTATCGCCCTACGTCGGCCTGTTCGGTACGGTCTGGGGCATCATGCACGCCTTCCGCGGGCTGGCCAACGTCAGTTCGGCCACGCTGGCCGCCGTCGCGCCCGGCATAGCCGAGGCGCTGGTCGCCACCGCCATCGGCCTGTTCGCCGCCATACCCGCCGTGGTCGCCTACAACCGCTACGCCCACGACGTGGATCGCCTCGCGGTGCGCTTCGAGAGCTTCATCGAGGAGTTCTCCAACATCCTGCAGCGGCAGATCAAGTAATGCGCCAGCGCCGCTTGATGAACGAGATCAACGTCGTGCCCTACATCGACGTGATGCTGGTGCTGCTGGTCATCTTCATGGTCACCGCGCCGATGATCCAGACCGGCAACATCGACCTGCCCAGCGTCGGCAAATCCGCCCAGCCGCCGGTCGCGCCGCTGGAGGTGATCGTCCGCGCCGACCGCAGCGTCGCCCTGCGCGATCGCAGCAAAGGCGACCGCGAGGAACCGATCGAGATGTCGCAACTCACTGCGGCCATCCGCAGTGCACAGGCGAAGAACCCCCAGCAGGCCGTGCTGATCGCCGGCGACCGCAAGGTGCCCTACGAGGCGGTGCTGGACGTCATGGACAAGTTGCAGAAGCAGCATGTGGCCCGCATCGGGCTGCTGGTGCAACCCGGCAAATGACCGAAGCCCCCCCGCACGCCCGCGTCACGCCACCCGGCAAGCGCGCCGCCATCGTCCTGGCGGTGCTGGTGCATCTGGTGCTGGCCGGCTTCCTGATCTACGGCATCCGCTGGCAGACCAGGATCAACGATGTGGTCGAGGTCGATCTGGTACGCCAGACGGCGTCGCCGCCCCCGGCCCCGGAAGTGAAGCCCGAACCCAAGCCGGAACCGAAGCCGGAACCCAAACCCGAGCCGAAGCCGGAACCGAAGGCCAAACCGCTGCCGCCACCGCCCAAACCCGATATCGTGGTCAAGGAGAAGCCGAAGCCCAAGGAGCCGTCCAAGCCAAAATTCGATCCCTTCGAGCAACTGATGGCCGAAGAGGAAAAGCACATGGCGAGCCAGCGGCAGGCCATCGAGGATGAGCGCCGGGCCCGTCAGCAGCGCGACGCCCAGGCCGCCAGCCAGGCTGCGGCGGCCCGCAACCGGGCGCTGGCCAGCTACACCGACCGCATCCGCGCCAAGATCAAGGGCAACATCGTCATGCCGCCAGGCATCAAGGGCAACCCATCGGCGATTTTCGACGTCGTCCAGTTGCCGTCCGGCGAGGTCATCTCCGCCCGCCTGGTCAAGGCCAGCGGCCACCCTGGCTGGGACGACGCCGTCGAGCGGGCGATCCTGAAGTCGACGCCGCTGCCGCGTCCGGAAGAATCCGGACTGTTCGAACGCAACCTGCGGCTGATCTTTTGCCCGATCGAGGACGGCAAGTGCAACTAGGGAACTTCCCGCAAAAGACCCGATCGGAGGCTATCTTTGGTCGATTTGTCTCCCCTGAACGACGTTAACGCTCTAGTAATTCCCGTCCGGCTATAATCTATTGATGAACTTTCGCCTTCCTCTGGCGGCTGCGGCCATGTTCGCGGCCGCTTCTGCAGTTAACGCCCAGTTGTCGATCGAGATCACCGGCGCCGGCGCCAACCGGATACCGGTTGCCATTGCCGATTTCGGCGGCGATCAAACCAACGGTCCGGCGCTGGCTGCCATCGTGCGCGGCGACCTCGAGCGCAGCGGGCTCTTCCGCCTGGTCGATGCCGCCGGCCTGCCCTCCGGCGATACCCGCCTGCCGCCCTACGCCGACTGGAAATCCCGCGGCGCCGACGCCCTGGCGGGCGGCAACGTTACCGCGACCACCGCCAGGCTCGAGACCCGCTTCCGTCTCTACGACATCCAGAAGCAGGTCCAGCTCGGCGGCCAGGCTTACGGCCACCAGGCCGGCCAGGTGCGCCTGATCGGCCACCGCGTCGCCGACTACATCTACGAGAAGCTGACTGGCGAGCCCGGCGTCTTCTCGACGCGCATCGCCTACGTGGTGAAGGCGGGCACGCGCTACGAATTGCAGATCGCCGACGCCGACGGCGGCAATGCCCAGACAGCGCTGGCGTCGCGCGAGCCGATCATCTCGCCGAGCTGGTCGCCCGACGGCGGCAAGCTGGCCTACGTCTCCTTCGAAGCCAAGAAGCCGGTCATCTACGTACACGACCTGACCTCCGGCCGACGGCACGTCGCCGCCAACTTCAAGGGCTCCAACTCCGCGCCGACCTGGTCGCCGGACGGCCGCCGCCTGGCGATCGTGCTGACCAAGGACGGCAATTCCCAGCTCTATGTCGTCGGCGCCGACGGCAGCGGCGCCACCCGCCTGGCCAGCTCGCCCGGCATCGACACCGAACCGCAGTTCTCGCCCGATGGCCAGTGGATCTATTTCACGTCCGACCGCGGCGGCAGCCCGCAGATCTACCGGATCGCCAGCAGCGGCGGCAGTGCCCAGCGCATGACCTTCGAGGGTCAGTACAACGTGACGCCGCGGCCATCGCCCGACGGCAAGAGCCTCGCCTACATTTCGCGCCCGAACGGCAGTTTCCAGTTGACGGTGATGGATCTCGCCACCCGCCAGACCCAGATCCTGACCGATTCGGCCAAGGATGAATCCCCCAGTTATGCGCCCAACAGTCGTATGATCCTGTACGCAACCGAGATTGGGGGCCGTGGCGTGCTGGCGGCAGTATCCGCCGACGGCCGCGTAAAACAAAAGCTTACCGTCCAGGCCGCCGATGTGCGCGAACCGGCCTGGGGTCCTTTCGTCAAGTAACAAGTAATCCACTTTCATACCGGAGATCATTGCCATGCGCCACACCGCTTTCGCCGCCCTTACGGCTGCCGTCTCGGCTGCCCTCATCCTGTCCGCCTGCAGCAGCCAGCCGCCCGCCCAAGAGCAACCTGGTGCCCCGGTGACCGACGCCAAGCCCGCCCCGACCATGGCCGCCCCGGCACCGGTGACTGCCCAGGGCGTCGACCCCTACAGCCTGGCTGCCCTCAAGGACCCGAAGAGCGCCGTTTACAAGCGCAGCGTGTTCTTCGACTATGACAAGTACGACATCAAGGACGAGTTCAAGGCACTGATCGAGGCCCACGGCAAGCTGCTGGTCAGGAACCCGAAGGTCAAGATGCTGATCCAGGGCAATGCCGATGAGCGCGGCAGCCGCGAATACAACCTGGCCCTCGGCCAGAAGCGCGCCGAGGCCATGAAGAAGGCCCTGCTGCTGCAAGGCGCCACCGAAGCCCAGATCGAAGCCGTCAGCCTCGGCGAAGAGAAGCCGCGCTGCAAGGAATCGGCCGAGTCCTGCTGGTCGCAGAACCGTCGCGGCGACATGCTCTACACGGGCGAGTTCTAAGCCGGCATGAAGCGGTCGGCAATCGTTCTCCTGGCGGCGCTGGTATTGCCGGCGCCGCCGGTTCTGGCCGGCATGTTCGATGACGAAGAGGCCCGCAAGCGCATCGAAAAGCTGCGCACGGACCTCGACGGCGTCACCGAACGAGTCGATCGAGCCGGCAAGAACCAGATCGATTTCGTCAACCAGTCGGAAGCGCTCAAGTCCGACCTGGCCAGGATCCGCGGCCAGATGGAAGTACTGCTCAACGAGATCGAGACGACGCAGAAGCGCCAGCGCGATTTCTACGTCGATCTCGACACGCGTCTGCGCAAGCTGGAAGCCGCCGCAGTCGCGCCGGCCCCCGAGGCCAAGCCCGCCGAGCCGGCCAAGCCGGACCCGGCCCAGGAAGGCCGCGACTACGAAGCCGCCCTCGGCGCTTTCAAGGCCGGCAAGTACAAGGAGGCGGATGCCGCCTTCATGGCCTTCATCAAGGCCTGGCCGAGCAGCAGCCTGCTCCCCAACGCCCACTACTGGGCAGCCTCGAGCCACTACCAGCTCAAGGATTTCGACAAGGCGGCGGAGATGTTCGCCAAGATCGCCGCCACCTGGCCGAACAGCGACAAGGCCCCGGACGCGCTGCTCGCCCAGGGCAACGCCCTTTCGGAAGCCGGCGACAACAAGGGCGCCAGGAAGGTGCTGGATGCGCTCGTCGCCCAGTACCCCGCCACCACGGCTGCCCAGACGGCCAAGCAGCGCCTGAAGAAGAAGTAGCCGTGCCCCCTGGCGACGCCACCCTGCGCGTCAGTGAAATCTTCCACTCCATCCAGGGCGAGTCCACCCGTGCCGGCCTGCCGACGACCTTCGTCCGCCTGACCGGCTGTCCGCTGCGCTGCGTCTGGTGCGACACCGAATACGCCTTTACCGGCGGCGAGGCGATGTCCGTCGCCGCGATCATGGACCGCATCGAGGCGATCGGCTGCCGCACCGTCTGCGTCACCGGCGGCGAACCGCTGGCGCAGAAAGCCAGCCTGACCCTGCTGGCGAGCCTGTGCGATGCCGGCTATTCGGTTTCGCTGGAAACCAGCGGTGCCCTGGATATCTCCCAGGTGCCGGAGTGCGTGTCCTGCATCGTCGACCTCAAGGCCCCGGGGTCGGGCGAAATCGACCGCAACCTCTGGACCAATCTCGATCACCTGACGCGCAGCGACGAGCTGAAGCTGGTACTCGCCTCCGAGGCCGACTACAACTGGGCGAAGTCAGTCGTGGTGACACGCCACCTCGCTGAGCGCTGCCCCTTGCTCTTTTCGCCGGTGCCCGGCCGCCTCGACGCGGCGCAACTCGCCGGGTGGATCCTGCGCGACCAATTGCCGGTCCGCCTGCAACTGCAGTTGCACAAGTTCATTTGGCCCGGCGAGCGCGGCCGCTAGCCAGGCCATGACACAGGAATGATTCTGGCGTAATATTTCGCCCATCTGTCATACACCCTGCGCAACGGCAGGCGACAGGAACGGGGGGATCATGAAGTACGCCATTGCGCCGACGGCAGTCGAACGCAAGTTGCGGGAGGACGATTTCATCGTCTCGAAGGCCGACCTCCAGGGCCACATCACCTACGGCAACCGCAGCTTCATCGAGTTTTCGGGTTACTCCGAGAAGGAGCTCATCGGCGTCCAGCACAACATGATCCGCCATCCGGACATGCCGCGCGCCGTCTTCCAGCACCTCTGGGACTCCATCCAGGCGGGGCAGGAATGCTTTGCCTACGTGAAGAACCTGGCCAAGGACGGCAGCTACTATTGGGCGCTGGCGAACGTCACGCCCTCCTACGACCACAAGCGTCGCGTGATCGGCTACTTCTCGGTGCGCAGGAAGCCGCAGGATGAGGGGGTACGCTACTTCGGCGACCTGTACCGAACCATGCTGGCTGCCGAGCAACGGGCCGGCCCGCAAGCTGCCATCGCGGCATCGACGAGGATCCTCGACGCCCTGCTGGCCGAAAGGGGCGCGACCTACGACCAGTTCGTGCTGTCCTTCTGACCCCGACCGGAGCGCCGCCATGGACCGCTTTTCCCTGCTGATCCGCTACCGCCTGATCGGGGCGGGTTTCGCCATCCTGCTGCTCGCCAACTTCGCGCTCGCCGGCGTTACCGGCGCCTCCCAGTGGCCAGCGCTGCTGGCGCTGATTTTCGGCCTGGCGCTGGCCGCGCGCATGCTGCAGATGACCGCGAAATGGATCGCCCCCCTGGCGAGATTCGACGACATCGCCCATGAAGTTTCCGTCGGCAAGTTCGACAGCCGCATCACCGGCTATTCCGACACCAACGAGGTCGGCCGCCTGTGCTGGAACCTCAATGACATGCTTGACCAGCTCGAAACCTACTTCCGCGACGTCGATGTCGCCTTCAAGTCGACGGCCGAGAGCAAATTCCATCGCCGCATGCAGACCACCGGCCTGCGCGGCACCTTCGGCACCAACCTGGACAGCATCAACGGTTGCCTGGATACCATCGCCACCAGTAGTCACCAGCACATGCGCAATCTGCTCATGTCGCGCGTCCAGACCCTCAATTCGGCCAATCTGCTGGGCAATCTCGCCTCCAGCCAGGCGGACCTGGTTGCCATCACCGAACACATGAAGAGCATCGTCGAGGAAGCCAATCGCACCAGCGCCGACGCCCAGACCAGCGAAGGAGCGGTCACGGCGGTGGTCAGCCAGCTCGGCGACCTGACTCGGCGGGTCGAGCAGTCCGCCCAGACCATTGCCGAACTCAACGCGCGCGGCCAGGAAATCCAGCACGCCGTGGCGCTGATCAACGACATTGCCGACCAGACCAACCTGCTGGCGCTGAATGCGGCCATCGAGGCGGCCCGCGCCGGCGAGGCCGGCCGAGGCTTCGCGGTGGTCGCCGACGAGGTCCGCAAGCTGGCCGAGAACACCAAGAACGCCTCGGAGTCGATCGGCCGCGTCATGGCCAACCTGATGCGCGAAACGCAGGCCATGCTCGACGATTCCACCGCCATGAGCGAGATGGCGCATGGCGCCGCCGGCGTCGTCGGCGAACTGGCCGAGCGCTTCCGGCAGTTCGCCAGTTCGGCGGGCCACACGCGTCGGAAGACCGCGCAAGGGATGGAGAAGAGCTTCGCCTCCTTGATCAAGGTCGACCACATGATCTACAAGCAGCGCACCTACATGGCCCTGACCAGCGGCGGCGACGCCCAGTACACCGACGCCATCCGGGTCGACTGGCACGGCTGCCGGCTCGGCCAGTGGTACTACGAAGGCGACGGCAAGGCGCATTTCAGCGCCGTCCCCTCCTATGCCGCGATGGAAAAGCCGCACACCGAAGTGCACCGGTGCGCGCAGGCCGTGCTGCCGATCATCGCGCAGGAATGGGAGAAGGATTCCAGGCTGCAGGAACAGCTCTACGGCGAACTCGAGTGCATGGAGCGCGGCAGCGCCGGCGTCATGGAAACAATCGACCGAATGGTGGCCGAAAAGAATTCGGCCGCTGGCCAGTGAAAGCCCGCAATGTAAAAAGGCCGCCTTTCGGCGGCCTTCTCGCATTGCATATTCGACGGCGGACAACGGCTGTCAATGCGTGTTGGGCCCATGGACTTGACCGAGGCGACCTTCGACGTCCCGAATCCGCGCAGCCTCCATCTCGGCATGTTCGTCTCGTATCGGCCCCTGGGCGCCGGGTTTGGGTGCCCAGATCGCTGCGGTCGACGAGCCAAGATTGACCTTGTCATACATCGACAGATCCATTTCAGGCGCCTTGCCGCTGCCGAAGTTGCTGAAATAGCCGGGGGTCGAGAAGCCCGTTTCCCCGGGGGCGTCCGTCCATCCCGCATGCGCGACACCTATCGGCGCGAGCGCAGCAAGAGCGAGGGCAAGGATGCCTGGGCTCGACTTCCTTGGTGACTCATCATTCATGGTTTTCTCTCCTTGGGTTATTGCCGCCGCGATCTGTCGGTGGCACTGGTTGCCCGTGGCGCCTAAGACTTGAGCCCACGCAGGAGAAGAAGGTACCGTCCATGACGGTTCGTGCGGCCCACCGGCACCACCGGACACTGATCCATGCGATGCAAAGCGCGCATGGAAGCTCATTAGGCCAGGGCGCCGAAAATTGGTTCGCCGATTCTGCGCCCGCCGTGTCGCTGATGGCGTCGGGGTTATTGCGTCGGCGCCGGGCTCTAGCGCGCCGCCGCTATCGACACGTTTTCCAACTGGCCTGCCGTTGCCGGAACAACGGCCACCCCGGCCGGCAAAACCACGCCGAAGACCTTGCTCACGCCGGCCACGAATGTCTTGTGTTCCTGAGGCACGCGTTGATGCCAGTGATGCAAGTACTCCGCCAGCGAAGCGCCGGGGTCCGCCGGATCGAGGTTGAGATAGCCGATCGCCTCCCATCTTTTCGGTTGCCCCTGAAAAAGCGGCAATAGCAGCTTGGCGACCAGGTCGTTTTTCTCCCGCTGATACGGGTCGCCGCGCAATTGGCCTTCATTGGCGCCAAGCCACGCGGCCGGGGGCACTTGTGGCGGCAACTGCCGATGTTCCTCGCCGATCAGCAGATTGAAGAAAGCACGCAGCTTGACGGACTGCCCGGGCAGCCCGGATTCGACGGGAGCGTTCGCCCACTTCGACGCCAGGTCGTCCAGCGCGTACAAAGACGCGGCCTCGCAGAGGGACTCCTCGAACCACTGGTTGTGCCGCCTGGGGTTCCCGTCGATGTTCGCGTCGAAATTCGATAACAGGTGACAGAATTCGTGGGCGAATTCGAACACATACAGATGCCACCGCTCGTCGCTGGCATGTAGGCGCACGAGGTATTCACCTGCCGGCCCGCGGTGATAGAAGGCGATGGGGCTACCCGCTGTATGGGTAATGACGACCGGGGCCGCCAATCGATTGGGAAACCGGCTCAACAGCGCATTGGCAACCGAATACAGGACGTCCTCGATCTTCGCCGGGCTGGCGTCGCCCCAGCCGCCGCCTTCGACGCGCAAGCGCAAAGGGGAGTCCTCACTTTCGGTCGACTGCCGCGTCGGCGCCGCGCCTGCAACCGATGCAAACATCAGCGCGCACAGGAGCGAAATGGCGAAGTACCACACACGCATGGGCAGGAGTTCCTCGGCAGTCAGACGAACCAAACGCGCAGCCGTCTCGATGGCGACTGCGGTTCAGAGTGTCTAACGGCAGAACCGAATCGCGCTTGACTTACCTCAAATGGCACTTGCCCCGCCCCAAAAAAAGCAAAACGGCCCTCCCGAAGGAGAGCCGTTCGCAATCTGGTGGTGATGGGGGGGGCTTGAACCCTCGACCTACGGATTTTGAAGCCACGCCCAATTGGCGCCATGTCGATGAGTTAGGGGATTTTGCTTCTACAATTGGTCCAAAGATCTTGTTGGAAGAGCCGCACCGTAAACGGGCGTCCAGAAAACTGGGCCAGAGTTTTCAAACGCGAATCGCCCATTGAAAGAAAATCCACGGTCTATTTCAAACCCTCAAAATGCGGCGATTGGTGGAATACCCAAGAAAAGTCTATTCAATTTTTTACTCAATTCGCCGATCTATTCCATAGAATAGCTTTTGTAGTGAGACCGGGGATTGATCATGAAGACAATTGCGAATGCGGTTGCAGCGGTTTCAAAGAAGCAGCAAGTTCTGACGAAGGCCGTTATCGAGGCTTCGCGTCGACTTGAACTCGGATCGACCGATATTGGGGACGTGATTGGCACGAGCCAACCAACGGCATCACGACTTCTCAATGGCAAGAAGTGCATAAACGAAAGAACGAAGGAGTGGGAGCTTGCCGCTCACTTCGTCAGGCTCTACCGTTCGCTTTCGTCTGTGGTGGGCGGTAACGACGAACTCGCCCGCGCGTGGTTGAAGACTCCTAATCGGGCGTTCGCCGATCAGGTCCCGCTGGACGCAATTAAGCGCGTGGAAGGCCTTCTGCATGCCTGTGAGTATCTGGACGCCCATCGCGCTAGGGTCTGAGGCGCGCTCCTGGGAAGGCGCCGGCTGGCGTGCTGTCGAAGCACAGCACAAGAATGCCACGATGGCTCTTGTCCATGGTGATGCCGAAGACCAAGCCCTTCTTGAAAGTATCCTTGAAGAAGCCAAGCCGATACTGCCGGAAAACGCGAAGGGATTGCATTGGCTGCTCGCAACGCCATTCCGCTATTGGCCTCGGCAGCCGTCCGGGTCAAGATTCCGGCGGCGTACAGATCCGGGCGTCTTCTACGGCGGCGAGGATCGAAAGACCTCCTGTGCTGAGTGTGGCTATTGGAGGCTGCAACTGTGGATGGACAGCGAGGGACTGTCTAAACAACCGGCTGCAGTCCCCATTACTTTTTTCGAGTTCTACGCCGCAACCAACCTTGCCATTGACCTCACCGCCGCACCGCTGGCTGGTGATAGCAAACTTTGGACGGATCCTGAGGACTACGGGGCAACACAAGCGCTGGCTGATAGTGCCCGGACTTCCGGCATTGATGTTATCCGCTACGCATCTGTCAGAAATCCCGGCGGTACCTGCCTAGCGCTCCTGACGCCTGAGCCGTTCAAACGGGTGCAAGTTCCGTACAATGAAATGCGGCAGCAGTCATGGAGTTTGCACATTGAGCCGCCCTACCTCACAGTCTGGCAACGGGAGTTGGACGGTGAAATCTACAGCTTCAAGTTTCCGCTGCATGGATAGGGTATCCCTGCAGCCTAGTTAGCTTTGGCTGATGGCGGTCTCGTGCGCGGATTATCGGCCGACAATCCGCGCGCAA
>JACRIZ010000065.1 GCA_016235765.1 Rhodocyclales bacterium
ACGTAGAACAGCCAGACCGACAGCGCATTGACGCGCGGGAAGGCGACGTCCTTGGCGCCGATCATCAGCGGGATGCAGTAGTTGGCGAAGAAGCCGGTCAGCGCCGGGATCTGGAAGCCGAGGATCATCACCGCGCCGTGGCCGTAGAGCCAGACGTTGTAGTTGCTCGGGTTGCTGGTGATGGTCGGGCCGATGGTCGACAGCTCGGCGCGCATCAGCAGCGCCAGGATGCCGGCAACCGCGAAGGCGGCGATCGAGCCGATCAGGTAGAGGATGCCGACCCGCTTGTGGTCGGTGGTAAAGATCCATTCCTTGAGATTCATCGCGTCGGGTCCCCTTATGCGGTCTTGCCGGGCATGCCCTGCTGGGCGGCTTGCTGGTCGAGCCAGGCCTTGAATTCGTCTGCCGGCAGCACGATCACCTTGCCCGCCATGTACGAGTGCATGACGCCGCAGTAGGCGCCGCAGGTGATGATGTGCTCGCCCGGCTTCTCGGGGAGGAACCACAGGTAGGTGATGCGGCCCGGCATCGAGTCTTCCTTGACGCGGAAGTCGGGAATCCAGTGGCTGTGCAGCGTGTCGCGGCTGGTCATGCGCAGCATCACCGCCTTGCCGGCCGGCACGCGCAGTTCGTTCTGCGCCTTCACGCCGTTGGGGTAGGTGTAGTCCCAACTGTACATGCCCGATTCGAGCTGTACTTCCATGCGGTCGGCCGGCACGTCGCGGAAGACGTTCCAGAGCGCCCAGCCGTTGGCGGCGACGTAGAGGTCGTCGGAGAGGAAGACGAACACGGGGATCACCACCCAGGCCACGGCGGCGGCCGGCGAGAGCTTCGGCGCGTTGCCCGTCGCCGGGTCGCCCGGCTTGCGGCGGTAGCGGATCAGGAAGTACGTCATCACCAGCGCGAAGATGACGCCGATCACGGTGATGTCGATCAGCACCTCCTGCCAGAGATGATCCCAGCCGGCGGCCGGATTCTTGATCGCCTTGGCCGCGCCGGCGGCGGGTTGGTCCGCCGCCCAGGCCTGCCACGACAGCGCCAGCAGCAGCGCGCCCGCTCCTACTCTTCTAAGCATGCTTCATCCCCCCATGTTTCCTGCGATACCACCAGAATCCCGTGACCGTGAGCGCGATGCCCGACAACAGCGAACCCACCCCGGCCAGCAGGGAGTAGTTCGGCTGGTAGCGGCCCTCGGCGTAGTTGTAGCTGTAGCAGGCACCGGTCAACATGTCGAACAACGCGGTCGACTCGCTGATGCGGCCCCAGTCGGCATCGATCAGCGCCAGCTCCACCGTTCCGGCATCCAGCCGCGTGCCATAGAGGTAGCGCGCCACGCGACCCTCGGGCGTCAGGAATACCACGACATTCGGATGCAGGAAGACCTTGTCCTCCTGCGACCAGAAGAAGCGGAAGCCGACGCCGGCCGCGAAGGCGCGCACCTGTTCTGGCGAACCGCTGACCGTGGCGTGTCGCCATGCAATGCCCCGCATGGGGTACGCCTGACTCTTGCCGCCCCCGTGCGCCTTGGTCTTGTCGAGGAAGGCCGTGGCCGTCTGCGGCGTGTCGGCGGCATCGAAGGAGACCGTCAGCACCCGGTAGTCCTCGCCCAGCTTGAAACGCTTCACGTCCGCCAGCACGCGCTCCAGGTTGGCGTTCATGGTCGGGCAGGAGCCGTCGCAGCCGTAGTAGGAGAGCAGCAGGATCAGCGGCTTGCCGAGCATGTCCTGCATCCGGAACGGCTCGCCGCTTGCATCCGTGAACGTCGTGTCCCGTTCCACCGGTTTGCCCAGGAACTTCGGTTCGTCGATGCGCATCAGCGCAGGGTCGATCACCGAGTCGCGATTCTGCAAATCGGTGGCGAAGCATGGCGTCGCCGCAAGCGCGAGTGCAAGTAGCCATCTGGCAGTCACCGCTCCGCCTACCAGAAGTAAACCTGGGAGACGACGAAGAACCAGATGATGTCGACAAAGTGCCAGTAGAGGCCCGCCGTGCGCACGAAGCCAAAGCTCGCACGCGCGCGCATCGCCGCCGGCAGGCCGGCGATGAAGATCGACAGGCCGATGAAGACGTGGGCGCCATGGAAGCCGGTGATGCTGAAGAACACCGTGCCGTAGACGTTGGTGGCGATGTTGAAGCCCTGATGGATCAGGTGCGACCACTCGTAGGCCGACATGCCGAGGAAGCAGGCGCCGAGCGCGATGGTGACCAGCAGCCACTTGCGGAAGCCGGCCTGGTCGCCCTTGTGCAGCAGGTGCTCGGCCCAGTGGATGGTGACCGACGAGGCGACCAGCGCGGCGGTCATCACCAGCGGCATGATGCGCGGCAGTTCGACCGTGCCCTCGGGCGGCCAGTAGGGCGCCTTGAGGCGCATGTACCAGTAGCTGACGAAGAAGGCGAGGAAGATCATCGCCTCGGCGAGGATGAACCAGCCCATGGCGCCGTAGGAGAGGCCCTCGCCCCTGCCCATCGCCTCGCTGACCCAGCCCGCGATGCCGGCGACGATCATGGGCACGCCCAGCCCCATGCAGATCACCGCGGCAAACGGCTTGTGATAGACGAAATTGAACGAGAAGGCCAGGACCAGCGCCAGGATGCCGAAACTGATGACGAAAGGCCAGACGCTGGTGTCCCAATGGGCATGCGCAGCCTCGCCGTGTACGGCCTGATGTTCCATTTTGTCTCCTCCGCGAGGTTTTTTACTTTGTCTATTGGCAACGGATCAGATAAATCGACATAATCTGTCCATAACCTTATGTGGCGTTTTGTCGCATAATCGAACTGCGAAGTCAACCAACAAGAGTTGCCGCAGACAAAAACTGACGGAGGAGACGACGATGAGGCGGAGCACCTTGGTTGTGCTCGCGGCCGCGCTTGCCGGGGGGCAGGCGGGGGCAGCGGGCAATCCCGAACTCGGACAGCAGAAGGCAGCGGTATGCATGGCTTGCCACGGTCCCGACGGCAACAGTCCTGCGCTGCCCGATCCGGCGCCACCCTGGCCGAAGCTGGCCGGGCAGGTACCGGAATACATCGCCAGGCAGCTTCACGACTTCAAGGCTGGGCGACGCAGCAACGAGCAGATGTCGCCGCAGGCTCAACTGGTCGCGGACGCCGACATCGCCGACATCGCCGCTTACTTTTCCAGCCAGAAGGTCAATCGCCAGGAGGCGACCCAGAAGCAGGTGCTGGCGAAGGGCGAGCAGTTGTTCCTGAAAGGCAAGGGCAGGCCGCAAGTGGTCGCTGCCTGCGTCGGCTGCCACGGCCTCAACGGCATCGGCAATCGCGACTGGGCCAAGCTGATGGCGAAGCCGCCCGTGGTGCTGGCGCCGGCCATCGGCGGCCAGCATGCCAACTACCTGGTCAAGCAGCTCAAGGCCTATCGCGACGGCAGCCGCAAGAACGATCCGGCCCACGTCATGAGCGACATCGCCAACCGGCTCGACGACAGCGAGATGCTCGCCGTCGCCGAATACATGTCCACGCTGGCGCGCTGACCATGCAGACCTTCGACATTTCGCGTCCCCGTGTCGGGCAAAGGCTGTCGGCGTTCTTCGCGCTCTGCAAGCCGCGCGTCAATACGCTGATCGTGTTCACCGCCATGATCGGCATGTGGCTGGCCGATCCGGCGATGACGCATCCCGCGCGCTTCTTCATCGCCTCGCTGGGCATCGCGCTGGTCGCCGGCGCGGCGGCGGCCATCAACTGCCTGGTCGAGCGGACCAGCGATGCGCTGATGGCGCGCACCCGGATGCGGGCCACGGCGCGCGGCGCGATATCGGCGGCCGAGACCTTGACCCTGGCGACCATCCTCGGCGGCATCGGCCTGTGGCTCTTGCATGCCTGGGTCAATGACCTGACGATGTGGCTGACGCTGGCCACCTTCCTCGGCTATGCGGTCATCTACACGGTGGTGCTGAAGCCGATGGGGCCGATGAACATCGTCATCGGCGGCGCTGCCGGCGCCATGCCACCCGCGCTGGGCTGGGCGGCGATGACCGGCACGCTGGGCATCGAGGCCTTGACGCTCTTCCTGCTGATCTTCCTGTGGACGCCGCCGCACTTCTGGGCGCTGGCCTGCTACCGGCGCGACGAGTTTGCCCGCGCTTCGCTGCCCATGCTGCCGGTGACGCACGGCGTACCCGCCACCTGCCGCCAGATTTTCCTCTACACGGTCCTGCTGTCGGTGGCGACGCTGCTGCCGGTCGGCATCGGCATGAGCGGCGGTTTGTATCTTGCCGCCGCGCTGGCGCTCGATGCCGGCTTCCTGGCCTATGCGCTGCGCCTGGTCAGGCAGTACGACGATGCCGTCGCCCGCAAGACGTTCAAGTATTCGATCGTCTATCTGACGCTGCTGTTCACGGCCCTGATCGTCGACCGCCTGCTGCGCTTCTGATGACCCGGGCACGCGCGATCGCACTGCTGGCCCTGTATGTCGCGCTGATCGTGGTGCCGCTCGGCGCCTACGTGCGCCTGTCGGATGCCGGCCTCGGCTGCCCGGACTGGCCGGGCTGCTACGGCAAGCTGGTCGGCGTGCCCGACCATCCCGACGAGCACGCCGCCGCGGCGCAGGCTTTTCCCGGCAAGCCCGTGGAAGCCGGCAAGGCCTGGAAGGAGATGATCCATCGCTACGTCGCCGGCACCCTGGGGCTGATCGTGTTCGCGGCCTGCATTCTCGCGTGGCGGCGAAGGCCGGCGGTATCGCTGGCACTGGCCCTGACCATCGTCTGCCAGGCGCTGCTCGGCATGTGGACCGTCACCCTGCTGTTGAAGCCGGCCATCGTCACCGGCCACCTGATTGGCGGCATGGCCGTCGTGGGCTTGCTGACGCTGTTGGCGACCAAGCAGTCGGATGACTGGTCGCGCCGCGCGCCGCCGGCCGGCGCTGCGCTGCTGGGTCGGCTGGCGCTGGTGGTGCTGGTACTCCAGATCGCCCTCGGTGGCTGGGTGAGCAGCAACTACGCGGGCTTGGCCTGCCAGGACTTCCCGACCTGCCAGGGGGGCTGGCTGCCGGCCATGGACTTCGAGCACGGCCTGGCGATACGGCGCGAACTCGGCTATGCGGGCGACGGCAGCCTGTTGCCCTTCGAGGCGCTGACGGCGATCCACTGGCTGCACCGCCTGGGTGCGCTGCTGGTCTTTCTGGCGGTCGGCGGCTTGATCCTGCGCCTGCGCTCCGCGCACGAGTGGCAGCCCTGGGCCTTCGTGCTGACGGTGATGTTGCTGCTCCAGGTCGGCCTCGGTATCGCCAACGTATTGCTGTCCCTGCCGCTGCCGCTCGCGGTGGCGCACAATTTCGGCGCGGCCTTGTTGCTGCTGCATGTCGTCGCTGTAAACATGCGGCTTTCCGGGCGCTAAGGCGCCTGCCTTGTGCTATGATTTCCGGACAAAGTGCGGCTCTGCCGCATTTTCTTTTTCCAGGAATTCAGCCATGCCAGTCATCCGTTTGCCCGACGGCTCGGAACGCCGTTTCGACCAGAACATCACCGTCGCCCAGGTCGCCGCCAGCATCGGCGCCGGGCTGGCCAAGGCCGCGCTTGCCGGCCGCGTGGACGGCAAGCTGGTCGATACCTCGTTCGTCATCGATCGCGACGTGGCGCTGGCGATCGTTACCGACAAGGATGCCGACGGCGTCGAGATCATCCGCCACTCGACCGCGCACCTGCTGGCCTACGCGGTCAAGGATCTGTTTCCCGAAGCGCAGGTGACCATCGGCCCGGTGGTCGACAACGGTTTCTACTACGACTTCGCCTACAAGCGCCCGTTCACGCCCGAGGATCTGGCGGCGATCGAGAAGCGCATGGCCGAACTGGCGAAGAAGGATTTCCCCGTAACGCGCGAGGTCTGGCAGCGCGACCAGGCGGTCGAGTTCTTCAAGTCGGTCGGCGAGCAGTACAAGGCGGAACTGATCGCGGCAATTCCCGCCGACCAGGAAGTCTCGCTCTACCGCGAAGGCGACTTCGTCGATCTCTGCCGCGGCCCGCATGTGCCGTCGACGGGCAAGCTCAGGGTCTTCAAGTTGATGAAGGTGGCGGGCGCCTACTGGCGCGGCGACTCGAAGAACGAGCAGTTGCAGCGCATCTACGGTACGGCCTGGGCGAAGAAGGAAGACCAGGAAGCCTACCTGCACATGCTGGAGGAGGCCGAAAAGCGCGACCATCGCAAGCTCGGCCCCATGCTTGACCTCTTCCACCTGCAGGAAGAGGCGCCGGGTTCGGTGTTCTGGCATCCGCACGGCTGGCGCCTGTTCCAGGACCTGATCGGCTACATGCGCGGCCGCCAGGAAGAGGCCGGCTACGTCGAGGTGAATACGCCCGACGTCATGGACCGCAGCCTGTGGGAGACCTCGGGCCACTGGTTCAACTACCGCGACAACATGTTCACCACGCAGACCGAGGACGAGCGCGTCTTCGCCCTCAAGCCGATGAACTGTCCCGGCGGCGTGCTGCTCTACAAGCAGGGCATCAAGAGCTACCGCGACCTGCCGATCCGCATGGCCGAGTTCGGCAAGGTGCATCGCTACGAGCCCTCGGGCGCGCTGCACGGCCTGCTGCGCGTGCGCCACTTCACCCAGGACGACGCCCACATCTTCTGCACCGAAGATCAGATGGAGCAGGAGTGCAAGGACGTCGTCGCGCTGATCCTCGATATCTACAAGGATTTCGGTTTCGACGACATCCGCATCAAGCTTTCGACGCGGCCGGACAACCGCATCGGCTCGGACGAGACCTGGGACAAGCTGGAAGGCGCACTGTCCACGGCGCTTGACCACATGGGCATCGCCTACGCGCTGTTTCCGGGCGAGGGCGCCTTCTACGGCCCGAAGCTGGAGTTCGTGCTGCGCGACGCCATCGGCCGCGACTGGCAGTGCGGCACGCTGCAGGTCGACATGAACCTGCCCGAGCGCTTCGACATCAACTACGTCGCCGCCGACAACACCCACAAGCGGCCGGTGATGCTGCATCGGGCGCTGTTCGGTTCGCTGGAACGTTTCACCGGCATCCTGATCGAGCACTATACGGGGGCGCTGCCGTTCTGGCTGTCCCCGATCCAGGTCGTGGTGATGAGCATCTCCGAGCATCAGGAAGATTACGCGGCGCAAGTGGCAGCGACTTTGCGCGCTGCCGGCCTGCGTGTCGAAACGGATTTGCGCGGCGAGAAAATTACCTATAAAATACGGGAACATAGCTTGATGAAGCGGCCCTACTATGTCGTCGTCGGCGACAAGGAGAAGGCCGCCGGGTTGGTCGCCGTTCGTGCCCGGGGCAATCAGGATCTTGGGCAGATGTCCCCCGAAACCTTGATTGAACGCCTGTTGCGAGAGAAGCAGAGCAGGGGCGCGGCGGCCTGATTTTTTTAATTTTTTGGAGTAAAGCACCATCGCCCAGGAAAAAGCGCAACGCATCAACGACGAGATCACGGCCCCGGAAATTCGTTTGGTAGGGGTGGAAGGCGAGCAACTCGGAATCGTAGCGATCCGGACCGCCTTGCAGATGGCCGAAGAGGCCGAAGTCGATCTGGTCGAAATCGCCCCGCTGGCGCAACCGCCGGTCTGCAAGATGATGGACTTCGGCAAGTTCAAGTACCAGGAAGCCAAGCGGGCGCACGAAGCGAAGCTGAAACAGAAGCAGGTGCAGGTGAAGGAAGTCAAGTTCCGCCCGGGTACGGACGAGAACGACTACCAGATCAAGCTGCGCAACCTGATCAAGTTCCTCGGCGAAGGTGACAAGGCAAAGATTACGTTGCGCTTCCGGGGCCGTGAAATGGCCCACCAGGAGTTCGGCATGCGCATGCTGGAGCGCATCAAGGGCGACCTGACGGAAGTGGCACAGGTCGAGCAGTTCCCGAAGATGGAAGGCCGCCAGTTGATCATGGTCCTGGCGCCGACCAAGAAGCAGGTCAAGCACTAAGCAGTCGTAGTAGCAGGCAGTAGCAGTACCAAGAAGCGGTAGCGGGTTGTTGAAGCGTTTCCGAGTCGGAAGCCACCCGGCACCGTGTAAAAAGGGAGTCTCGGCCATGCCGAAGATGAAGACCAAGAGCGGGGCCGCCAAGCGCTTTCGAGTGCGCGGCAGCGGCAGCGTCAAGCGCTCGACGGCGTTCAAGCGCCACATCCTCACCAAGAAGACCACCAAATCCAAGCGCCAGTTGCGCGGTGTGCATGCCGTGCACGAGTCGGACGTCAAGTCCGTTCGCGCCATGCTGCCCAACGCCTAAGGAGACGACACCATGCCAAGAGTCAAACGTGGTGTAACGGCGCGCGCGCGCCACAAGAAGGTTCTCGCCCAGGCCAAGGGTTACCGCGGTCGTCGCAATTCCGTCTATCGCATCGCCAAGGAAGCGGTGATGAAGGCGGGTCAATACCAGTATCGCGACCGGCGGCAACGCAAGCGCCAGTTCCGCGCCCTCTGGATCGCCCGTATCAACGCGGGTGCCCGTGAGCTGGGCATGAAGTACAGCACCCTGATGAACGGCCTCAAGAAGGCTGCCATCGAGGTGGATCGCAAGGTGCTGGCCGACCTGGCCGTGTTCGACAAGCCGGCGTTTGCGGCGCTGGCGAACCAGGCCAAGGCCAAACTCGGCGCGTAACCCAGCACATCAACCGACGCGAACTGGAGGGAGGCCTCGGGCGACCGGGGACCTCCCTCTTTTAATTCCGAATGCAAAATCTCGACACTCTCGTAGCACAAGCTTCCGCGGATTTCGCCGCTGCCGGCGAACCGGCCAAGCTCGAGGAAGCCAAGGCGCGCTACCTCGGCAAGGACGGCTCGCTGACCGTCTTGCTCAAGGGCCTCGGCAAACTGCCGCCCGAGGAGAAGAAGAGCGCCGGCGCCGCCATCAACGTCGCCAAGCAGGCGGTGGAGTCAGCCTTGACGGCGCGCCGCGAGGCGTTGCGCCAGGGCCAGCTCGACGCGCAACTGGCGGCCGAGGCGCTCGACGTCACGCTGTCCGGTCGCACTGATCCGCGCGGCGCGCTGCATCCGGTGACGCGCAGCCTCGAACGCATCGAGCAGTTGTTCCGCTCGATCGGTTTCGAGGTCGCCGACGGCCCCGAGATCGAGGGCGACTGGCACAACTTCACGGCGCTCAACACGCCGGAAAAGCACCCGGCACGTTCGATGCACGACACCTTCTACCTGCTCGACGAAGCCGGCAAGGTCCAGGAGGACGTGCTGCTGCGCACCCACACCAGCCCGGTGCAGATCCGCTACATGCAGGCGCACGTCGAGCGCTACAAGCACCTTGAAACGATGCCCGAGATCCGCGTCATCGCGCCGGGCCGCGTCTATCGCGTTGACTCCGACGCCACCCACTCGCCGATGTTCCACCAGGTCGAAGGCCTGTGGGTAGGCGAGAACGTCAGCTTTGCCGACTTGAAGGGCGTGGTCGCCGACTTCCTGCGCCGCTTCTTCGAATCCGACGACCTCAAGGTCCGCTTCCGGCCGTCGTTCTTTCCCTTCACCGAGCCCTCGGCCGAGATCGACGTCGCCTTCATGTCCGGTGCCCTCGAAGGCCGCTGGCTGGAGATCGCCGGCTGCGGCATGGTGCATCCGAACGTGCTGCGCTTCGGCGGCATCGACCCGGAGAAGTACACCGGCTTTGCCTTCGGCATGGGTCCCGACCGGCTGACCATGCTCCGCTACGGCATCAATGACCTGCGCCTGTTCTTCGAAGGCGACCTTCGTTTCCTTTCCCAGTTTCAATAAGCCGCTATGCAATTCCCGGAATCCTGGCTGCGCGCCCTCGTCAATCCGCCGCTGTCGACGGACGAACTCTGCCACCTGCTCACCATGGCCGGCCTCGAAGTCGAGGAGCGGCGTGCCGCCGCGGCTGACTTCTCCGGCGTCGTCGTCGCTCGCGTGCTTTTCACCGAGAAGCATCCCGACGCCGACAAGCTCAAACTCTGCAAAGTAGATACGGGCGAGCATGGCGTGTTGCAGATCGTCTGCGGCGCGCCCAACGTCGCGCCCGGCATGGTGGCGCCCTGCGCCCTGGTCGGCGCCAGGCTGCCCGGCTTCGAAATCAAGAAAGCCAAAGTCCGCGGCATCGAGAGCTTCGGCATGATGTGCTCGGCGCGCGAACTCGGCATGTCGGAAGACCACGGCGGCCTGCTGGCGCTGCCCGAGGATGCGCCGATCGGCACCGACATCCGCAAGTACCTGAACCTCGACGACACCCTGATCACCCTCAAGCTGACGCCCAACCGCGCCGACTGCCTGTCGCTGACCGGTATCGCCCGCGAAGTGGCGGCGCTGACCGGCGCGCCGCTGACGCTGCCGGCGATCGAGCCGGTCGCCGCCGTCAATCAGGACACGCGCGGCATCGTCCTCGATGCGCCCGATGCCTGCCCGCGCTACTGCGGCCGCATCGTGCGCGGCGTCAATGCCAAGGCGCCGACGCCGGACTGGATGAAGCAGCGCATCGAGCGCTGCGGCATCCGCTCGATCTCGGCGCTGGTGGACGTCACCAACTACGTGATGCTGGAACTCGGCCAGCCGCTGCATGCCTTCGACGACGCGGAACTGTCGGGCGCCATCCACGTGCGCTACCCGGAACCCGGCGAGCAACTGCTGCTGCTGAACGAGCAGACCGTCACGCCCTCGGCAGACACGGCGCTGATTGCCGACGAAGCCAAGCCCCTGGCGCTGGCCGGCATCATGGGCGGCGAGCACTCCGGCATCGCCGATACGACCCGCGATCTGTTCCTGGAATGCGCCTTCTTCACGCCGACCGCGATCGCCGGCAAGGCGCGCGCGCTGGGTTTCTCGTCCGACGCTTCGCACCGCTACGAGCGCGGCGTCGATTTCGAACTGCAGCGCCGTGCCATCGAGCGCGCCACGCAACTGATCGTCGAACTCTGCGGCGGCCAGCCCGGCCCGGTCACCGAGGCGGTTTCGTCCGCGCACCTGCCGGCGCGCCAGCCGGTGCGCCTGCGCAGCGCCCGCGCGGTCAAGGTGCTCGGCATTCCGCTGTCTGCCGACCAGATCGGCAAGCTGCTCGCCGGGCTGGGCACCAAGGTCGAGCGCCAGGGTGATGACTTTGTGGTGACGCCGCCCTCGCATCGCTTCGACATGGAAATCGAGGAAGACCTGATCGAGGAAATCGCGCGCCTGCACGGCTACGACAACATCCCGGCGCCGCCGCCCAAGGCGCAGTTGGCGATGCTGCCGCTGCCCGAGAACCGGCGCGGCGCCATGGCCGTCCGCCATCTGCTCGCTGAGCGCGGCTATTTCGAGGTCGTCACCATGAGCTTCGTCGAGGCCGCGTGGGAGGCCGACTTCGCCGGCAATGCCGCGCCTATCCAACTGGCCAACCCGATTGCCAGCCAGATGGGCGTGATGCGCAGCACGCTGATCGGCGGCCTGGTCGGCGTGCTCGCCGCCAACCGCAAGCGCCAGACCGAACGCGTGCGCGCGTTCGAGATCGGCCGCGTGTTCAGCCGCGATCCTGCGGGCCAGCCCGTCACGGGTTTCCGCCAGCCCCAGCGCGTCGCTGGCCTCTGGGCCGGTTCGGCCTTGCCGGAACAATGGGGCGCAGCAACCCGGCCGGTCGACTTCTACGACGTCAAGGGCGACCTGGAAGCGCTGCTCGGCGTTTCGCGACGGCTGACTTTTGCCAAGGCCGCCCATCCAGCCCTGCATCCGGGCCGCTCGGCCGAGTTGCTCCTCGATGGCAAGGAAATCGGCATCGTCGGCGAATTGCACCCAAAATGGGCGCAAAAGTACGAACTTGGTACCGCACCGGTGGTGTTCGAGACCAGCCTGGACGCCTGGCTGGCGACCGTTCTGCCTACCTATCGGGAGGTTTCGCGCTTCCCGGCCGTGACCCGCGACCTGGCCTTGGTGGTGGGTCGGGACCAGCCCGTCGAGCCCCTGCTCGACGCCCTGCGTTCCCGTGCCGCGGCTGTCGTTTCGGACATCCGCCTGTTCGATCTTTACCAAGGCAAGGGAATGCCGGAAGGGCAAAAAAGCCTTGCGTTCCGGATAGTTATGCAACATACTGAACGCACCCTGGAGGATGCCGAGGTGGAGGCGGGGGTAGCTGAATTGATCGAGGTGGCCCGCAAGGAATTCGGCGCCGTCTTGCGTGGCTAATAAGAATTCAAGGGAAGTGAAGCGATGACGCTGACCAAGGCCGAACTGGCCGATCTGCTTTTTGACAAAGTGGGCTTGAACAAACGCGAAGCTAAAGACATGGTCGAGGCTTTCTTCGAGGAAGT